>NZ_JBSQBJ010000020.1:0-34385 GCF_055862885.1 Corynebacterium sp. p3-SID1761
GACCCTTGAAGCCCTAACCGCCTAGAATTAAACCAGTCCAACTTTCGGGGGCCAGTTCACCCGGTAGGGGAGCACGGGTTTTAGTAGGAGAGTTCTTTATGCCTCGCGGCGGGAGAACATCATCCAAGCGCCCGCGATCATGGAGATCAGAGCCAGACCAGCCAGGATGGAGATCTCCGGCTTAACACCGGTGTTAGCCAGCTGAACACTGCGCTCAGCGGCCGGAGCCTCAGCTGCAGGTGCCTCGGCGGCCGGAGCCTCAGCTGCAGGTGCCTCGGCGGCCGGAGCCTCGGCGGCCGGAGCCTCTTCACCCTTCATGTCGCCCTCGCCCTTCGGAGCCTCAGCCTTAGCGTCGTCCTTCTTCTCACCCTTAGGTGCTTCAGCCTTGGCGTCGTCCTTCTTCTCGTCCTTCTTTTCTTCGGCCTTGTCGCCGGCGTTGCCCAGGACTGCACCCAGAACGCCCAGGCCAACGATGGCGCCGCCGACGCCAGCAGCGATCTTGTCATCCTTGCTCATGTTGGAGGAGCCGGCCGGCTCGTTCTCGTCGCCTTCACCTGGCTGCTCTTCGCCAGCGCCCGGCTGCTCTTCGCCAGCGCCGTTGTCTCCCTCGGCCGGAGCCTCCGGAGCCGGGGCGCCTCCCTCGTTCTGAGCGTTAGCGGCCGGGGTCAGCAGGGCTGCGGAAGCCAGTGCGGCAGCAGCGGCGGTAGCGGTGATCTTCTTGGACAGCTTCATGTCATTCTCCTGTGTTTTCGTGTGTAGCCGAGATGTGGCATTGGGGTGAAACGTTTGACATTTTTAAAATAATCTTTGCCAAGGTATTTAGCAGTGCTAAGAATTACAAAAGTGCCTCTTCAGGCCGATTTATAAACACTTGCTCACGGAATAAGCTGGTCAGCGCGATCTTGCATATATACGCAAATGTTGACAACAATCACTTTGATTTACCCCCGTATGGAGGAGTGAAAAGGCCTTTCCCTAGAAAGTCATCTTTCGCGGCGACCCCTGGGAATACATAGAAGTACCCACCTCCATACGGGCGGATGTAATCCGCCAAAGGCTCGCCCTCGAGCCGCTTTTGCACGGTAATAAACTGCCGCTGAAGATCCTGCTGAAAGCACACAAACACCAAACCTACGTCCAGCGTGCCATTGTCCAACACGCCGTTGTCATAGTTATAGGCGCGCCGGAGCATCAACTGGTTCGCTGTCTCCTCGGTGCGTGGGTTCGCTAGGCGAATGTGTGCATCCACCGGAATCACATCACCTGTAGGGTCATCGAGGTAGTTTGGCTCCTCCCACTCGTCGCCACCGGAAAGCGGTCCGCCGCTGAATCGTTCGCGACCGAAGATCTGCTCCTGTTCCGCGATGGAAATGCGATCCCAGAACTCCGTCAGCATCACAATTAGACGCACGGCCATGTAGCTGCCACCGGCTGCCCACTTCGGCTCGTCAGCGCCTGCCCACACCAACTCATCGTGCTGCTCGGGCGTCGGGTTAACGATCCCATCCTTAAACCCCAGGTGGTTGCGTTGGGTACCGCTCGGACGCGGCGGGTTTTGGTATCCCGACTGGCGCCACCGCACCGCCATTGCCCCGCGCGTGTGGCGCAGAATGTCGCGGAGCGCGTGCATTGCCGTGTCCCGGTTGTGTGCACAAATCTGGATCACCAGGTCGCCGTGACAATAAGCGGGATCCAGGGAGTCGTCAGCGAAGGCTTTCATGGTCTTGAGGTGTTTCGGCTTCTTGCCCTTTAGCCCGAAGCGTTCGTCGAATAGCGTTGCACCCGCCCCGAGCGTGATCGTCAGTCCGTCCACCGGCACGTCCTCGCCCAGCTCCCCGGAATCCGTCGCTGGGTATGCGATCCCATCAGGCGCCGCCGGCCCACCGGTGGTCAGCACGCGCGCCCGCTTGGTGATTGTCTGCAGTAGGTTCTTTAGCCCCTCGCGTCCCTCCGCGAGTACATCTAAACCGCAGATAATCAGCTCTTTTTGCGGTGGAGTAATCACGCCCTGCTGGTGCTTTCCTTCAAACGGATAGTCGGGCAGATCGTCGTCGTTGTCGTGGTATTCCTCGGCGGTGGCGCCGGTTTTTGCAAGGGTAGTGACGCCACCCACTCCAGCCAAGCCCAGCATTCCGCCCAACATTGTGCGCCTCGAAACCCGGGCGCCTCCGGGGCGGTTTTTCTGCTCGCCGTGGTCGTCTGCGGTGGCACGGGAATGAAAAGGACAGTTCACTACATCCTCCTGATCACAGTCATGGTTGCCAGCGGGGCAAGCAGTTCGTTTAGTTCGCCGATGGCCGCCCCCAACTCACGCTGATCGGCTTGATCCCACGCGGTGAAGGGTTTCTTTCCGTCGTATTTGGTCGCCATCTTTTTGGCTACCTCGTCCGTCCGATCCAGTTGTCGATCCAATTCGTCTAGCTCCGCCCCGCGGTCTTCTACCAGTTCGCGCAGTGGCTCGAGGGTAGAGCGGGTGGAGTAAAGGGCGGCGCGTACTGCGCTACCCGTGATGTGTGCTCCAAAATCGTTGTGGCTCTTCAGGTCAAAACGTTCGACCTCCTCGGTGACCTCGTGGGTTCGCAAACCGTAGTTGGGTGCAAAAATCGCAAAATGCTCGATGCCGTCCGCCACTTCGTGGACGTCTTCGTTCAGATTCTCGGCTGGGTCGAGCAGATCGCCCATGGACGCGCCGTGCCAAAGCCCCCACTCCAGCCCGTGATAGCCCGAAAGATCATTGGCCTGATTGCCGTTGGCCTTCGAACTGGTGCCGAAGTCCGCGATGTCATCCACCGGCCCCGGCCACTCGTGGTTGGAATCATCTAGCCTGCGGTAGGCCAGGTAAGCCGTCTTCCAGGCTTCTTTGGCGGCTGTGCGGTCGCCGGAACGCACGGCGCGCAACAGCGCGTCGTCTTTAGATACCCAGTCGCGCACCTGAGGTTTTTGTGCACGCGCATGGGCGATGGATACGGCCGTGACCTCTTTCTCCGTGATCGGTTTCATTTTTGGGGCGTCACGAAGAGAAGAATCGGTGACCTTAAACTCGTCGCTAGAGATCGCCTTTTTACCCTGGAAGACGCAGGTCAGGCGGTATGTGCCGTCGGTCAGCTTCACGGACCAGGAGCGAGTGGCAGAGCTGCCGATTCGCTCGAGGGTCTGATAGGCGAAACCCTCCTGGTCGGCAACATAAACCGTCACGGACGCATCCGCAGTATTGGTCACGCGGATGTGGTTGAGATCGCCGCGCAGATCGCCGGGGGAGGGGCAAGCGCGGCGGCTCTTGATGTGGATGTCGGCGTCAGCGTTTGTGCCGTTGCCGCCAGTGCCGTTGTCGCTATCCTCGCTAGAGCAGCCGGATAGCAGCAATGCGCTCGCCGAGACAGAGGCCACGGCGAGGGCTGCGACAACCCGGGCGGGCTGCCGCCGCGGGCGGGGTCGATCCGATGATTCAGGGGAGGTCATGGCTGGTACCGATGGTGGCTAATAATGGCGCCTATTAGTTCTAGCTCTCGGATCCGCCCTTGCGGTTGGAGATCCAGGTGAGGAAGCCCAACACGATTACGGCCACCGCGCCCATGCCCAGCCAGGCGCCCAGGTGGTTGGAGTCGTCGGACTCGCCCGCAGCGTTGTTCTTGCCGTTAGAGGCTGCGGCGTTCTGCACGTCCTTCTCCGTGACCTTCGGGTCGTTCATGCCCTCGGCGACGTCCTTCAGCTTCTCGCCCGCGCGGTCGCTGTCATCCACCCGCTCGATGGAGTCGTAGTCCTTGGCGACGGTGCCATCGGTCTCGTTGAGGAACAGCTTCTCCGCGCTGGCATTGTCGAAGTCGAACATGTTGTCCAGCTTGCCCGCGCGGTTATCGAAGCTGTGCTCGCTGAGGCGGCCCAGCTCCCAGTTGTCCTGGATGAACTTCGTCACCGAGGTCTGCTCGGTGTAGGTGTTATCCACGTGGTTGACCTTAGAGTACGGGGAAATAACCAGCATGGGCTGGCGGGTGCCCGGGCCGCACTGGCCGTCCGCGTCGTCGGCCACGCCGACCTTCTTGGCAGCGTCGGTGCAGATCTTGGAATCGATCGGCTTACCGGTTTCCTCCAGCTTGGTCGTGTCGTTGGAGCCATTCAGAACCTTCGGGGCACGGTGGTCATACCAACCATCGGAGTCGTCGTAGGCGATGACAATGGCGGTGGAATCCCACTGATCAGAGTTCTGAATCTCGTTGATGTAGTGGGTCATGAAGGCCTGCTCATCCAGTGGGTTGGAGTAGCCCGCATGGCCGTCCTGGTAGTTGGAGGCCTTCAGGTAGCTCACGGCCGGCAGGTTGTTGTTCTCCAGGGCGGTATCGAAATCCTGCAGGTCGTACTGGTGGTTGGCCTGATCGGACTTGCCGATCATGTCCGGGCTGCTGGGCTCCAGGTGGTGTGGGTTGGCGGTGGAGGCGAAGTATTGGAACGGCTGGTGGTGCGGGTTGTAGTCTGTCTTCTCCTGGCCGGTCAGGGTCTTGTGGGTGGCGCCGCAACGAGCGCGGGCATCGTCCGTGGCCTTCTCCGTCGGGCGGAAGCCACCCTGGAACCAGCCCCAGGTGATGTCCTTCTCGTTCAGCTGGTCACCGATGTTCTTGTTGTGCAGCGCAGCTACCTCGTCGGTCTTGGAGGAAGAGCTGTTGGAGCAGTCGTCGTACAGCGGATCCGGATCGCCCACGACGGTAACGGTCTTGCCGTCCTTGGATACTCCGGCGAACTCGTCGGACTCACCCGGCGTGATCTGCACCTGTTCGCCGTTCGACGGATCGTGGATGGTGGCGCCGGCGACGGTGGCGCCCACCAGGTTCAGCGCGCCGGGGGTCGACGGGCCGAAGATGGTGGAGTAGCTGTTGTCGTTCATGGCGTAGTGCTGCGCGTAGTTCCACAGACCCGTGACGGTGTTGCCGTCGTAGTAGCCCATGGTCATACCCGGGCGGGCGTATAGACCCTCGTTGTCCTTATCCACGTCAGTGGAGACAGTCTCCGGGAACTTGTCCATCTTGCCGCCGTTAAAAGCCTCCTGCAGGGCGGAGTACTCGTGGTTCTGGTCCACGGTGACGGCCTGGTCCGGACCCAGGCGGAAAGGCTTGACGGAGTTGGGGTTGTTCTTACCCAGCAGATCCTCGCTAGCCAAGTTGTTGACCTTCGGGGTGCCCTTCTTTGCCTTGAACTTCGGCGCATCCTGGTCGTTGGACTGTAGCTTTTCGCCGTCCTTGTTCGCGGCCTTGGGGTAGGTGGCGAAGTAGTGGTCGAAGGAGATGTTCTCGCTGTAGATGACGACGACGTGCTCGATGGGAGTCTTCGGCTTGGCTTGAGCGTCGTCGGCGGCGGCAATACCCATGCCGCCGGTGGCTGCAGTAAGCAGCAGGGCGCTGGAGGCGGCCATCGACGCGACCTTGCGAAAAGCGGTGAGGGGCTTAGGAGAGTTCATTGTTTGGGCTTCCTCTTGCGATAGCGGTCAAAGCCACTAGTTGGCTATGGCTGCAATAGGGTCAGTGTTTGACACTTCTGATCTAACTCCTGGTTCTGTGACCTCGCACGGCGAAGAGGATGCATCCGCATGAGTTCAGCGGTTATTTACCCGTGCAACATCTCGAATTCACCTAACGGGGCGGGAAAGGTGGCGTCACAAAGCCTCCAAAGCACAGTAAACCCGCAACTAGGGGGTAGAATAGATAGGTCTGAAGGCTAAACAGAAAGGCTTCTCAAAACAGTGAGCGACGACAATAACGGTAGCGACAACCTCTTCGATCGAGTCACACCGATCGATCTGCAGGAGGAAATGAAGTCCAGCTACATCGATTACGCCATGAGCGTGATCGTCGGACGCGCCCTGCCCGAAGTCCGCGATGGTCTTAAGCCCGTGCACCGGCGCATCCTCTACGCGATGTTCGACAACGGCTACCGCCCCGAGCGCAGCTACGTGAAGTCCGCAAAGCCCGTCGCTGACACGATGGGTAATTACCACCCGCACGGCGACAGCGCGATCTACGACACCTTGGTGCGCCTGGCACAGCCATGGTCTATGCGATACCCGCTGGTAGACGGTCAGGGTAACTTCGGCTCCCGCGGTAATGATGGCGCGGCCGCTATGCGTTACACCGAGTGCCGCATGACGCCCCTGGCGATGGAGATGGTGCGCGATATTCGTGAGAACACCGTCGAGTTCCAGCCCAACTACGACGGCAAAACCACCGAGCCGACTGTGCTGCCGTCCCGCGTGCCGAACCTGCTGATGAATGGCTCCGGCGGCATCGCCGTGGGCATGGCCACGAACATTCCGCCACACAACCTGAACGAGCTGGCAGAAGCCATCTACTGGTTGCTCGACAATCCGGAGGCGGAAGAGGCGGACGCACTGGAAGCCTGCATCGCGCGGGTCAAGGGACCGGATTTCCCAACCGCTGGCCTGATCGTCGGTGACAAGGGCATCCAAGACACCTACCGCACTGGCCGTGGTTCGATCCGAATGCGTGGTGTGACCAGCATTGAGGAAGAGGGCAACCGTCAGGTCATTATTATCACTGAGCTGCCATATCAGGTGAACCCGGACAACCTGGTGGCCTCGATTGCGGAGCAGATCCGCGATGGCAAGATCGCCGGCATCTCCAAGATCGACGATGAATCCTCCGACCGCGTTGGCATGCGCATCGTCATCACTCTGAAGCGCGACGCTGTACCGCGCGTGGTGCTGAACAACCTGTACAAGCACTCCCAGTTGCAAACCAGCTTCGGCTCCAACATGCTGTCCATCGTCGACGGCGTGCCGCGTACGCTGCGTTTGGATCAGATGCTGCGTCAGTACGTAGATCACCAGATCGACGTGATCGTTCGCCGTACTCAGTACCGCCTGGACGAGGCCGAGAAGCGCGCCCACATCCTGCGTGGCCTGGTGAAGGCCCTGGACATGCTGGATGAGGTTATCGCCTTGATTCGCCGTTCCCCGACGGTAGATGAGGCCCGCAGTGGCTTGATCGACCTGTTGGATGTCGACGAGGTGCAGGCCGATCACATCCTGGCAATGCAGCTGCGTCGCCTGGCCGCCATGGAGCGCCAGAAGATTATCGACGAGTTGGCAGAACTGGAAGAGACCATCGCCGACCTGAAGGCGATCCTGGCATCCTCGGAGCGTCAGCGCGAGATCGTTCGTACTGAGCTGCAGGAGATCGTAGAAAAGTACGGTGACGAGCGTCGCACCCAGATCATCGCGGCGTCCGGCGATGTGTCCGAAGAAGACCTCATTGCCCGCGAGAACGTGGTCGTCACCATTACCTCCACCGGCTATGCGAAGCGCACGAAGGTGGATAGCTACCGCAGCCAGCGTCGCGGCGGTAAGGGCGTGCGCGGAGCCGAGCTGAAGCAGGACGATGTGGTGCGCCACTTCTTCGTCTGCTCGACGCACGACACCATCATGTTCTTCACGAACTTCGGCCGGGTATACCGCCTGCGTGCTTTCGAGCTGCCGGAGGCTACTCGTACCGCTCGTGGTCAGCACGTGGCCAACCTGCTGGAGTTCCAGCCGGGTGAGCAGATCGCACAGGTCATTCAGATTCAGTCTTACGAGGATGCCCCGTATCTGGTGCTCGCCACCGCACACGGCCGCGTGAAGAAGTCCCGTCTGACGGATTACGATACGGCGCGTTCCGGTGGCCTCATCGCCATCAACCTCAACGAGGGCGATCGCTTGGTCGGCGCCCAGCTGTGCACCGCCGAGGATGATTTGCTGCTGGTTTCCGAAGAGGGCCAGGCCATGCGCTTCACCGCGGATGATTCCACGCTGCGGCCGATGGGTCGAGCCACTGCTGGTGTGAAGGGCATGCGATTCCGTGAGGAAGACCAGCTGCTGGCGCTGACGGTCGTGGCTGAAGACTCCTCCTTGTTCGTGGCCACTTCTGGCGGCTACGGCAAGCGCACCCCGATGGAGGAGTACCCGTCGAAGGGCCGTGGTGGCCTGGGTGTGGTCGCGTTTAAGTACGACAAGAAGCGCGGCAAGCTGATCGGCGCGCTGACCGTCAACGACGACGACGAAATCCTGGCCATGACCTCCAACGGCGGCGTAATCCGCACCGAGGTGCGCCAGATCCGCAACAGTGGCCGTGCGACGATGGGCGTACGTCTTGTGGACCTGGCGAAGGGCAACGAGCTGGTGGCCGTGGACCGCAACGTGGAGGAAGAGGCAGAAGAGTCTGCCGAGGCCACCGCGAAGGCGGAAGCCGACTCTAAGTAAGTCGTCTACGGAAAGCCCAACAAGTAAGTCCAAGTAGCCTGGCGGTTAAAACCGCTAGGCTACTGTCGTAATTGCACAAAAATCTGAACGAGTAACAACAAAGTGCCGAACAAGCACCAAACAGGCACCAACCAAGCACCGACAAGCACGGAGATGCGATGACGCACCAAACGCCCCCGCCGAATGCGAAGAATGCGAAGAACATTCAGAACTCCAAGAGCGCGCAGGCAAAGAACGCGAAGAATGCGAAGAACGCAAAGCCAACCGCGGAGGAGACAAAGAATGCTCAGGTAGCTGTGCAAACCACGGCGAAGGATCAAGCCAAGGCAGACGGCCAGGGCACTGTAAAGCCTGGTGACAAGGCCTCGGAGACTGTTGCGTCCAGCCAGCCCGACCAGAGTGCTGTGTCCACTCAGCCGGAGGCGAAGCCCGATGCGTCAGGCAAGGCGGGCAAGCCCAGTAATCCCGCTAAGCGTGGCGTGCAGCGAACGATTACGTACATTGAGCCCGTCAGTGCCCTGAAGATGGCGCTCATCTTCAATCTGGCGTTGTTTGCCGTGTGGTTTGTGGCCATGGCGCTGATCTACATCGTCCTCAGCGTTGCGGGCACGTGGGATCGTTTGGACTCGCTGGTGGGTGACCTGACGAGCTCTGATGGTTTCTCTGCGGGCATGTACTTCGGCGGCGTGATAGCGATTGGGCTTTTCGAGGTTGTGTTGTTCACTCTTCTAGCGCCGGTTGCCGCATTGATTTACAACGCCTCGTCGAGCATCCTCGGCGGTGTTCGCATCCAGCTGGATCGCTAGTTCTTCTGTTCTTTGTGACGCCTACTTTTCAGCGATAAAAAAGCCATCTGACCAGCCGATTTGGTGATTGCCTGGATTGGTGGGTAATGTTTCTACTCGTTCGAGGGCCTATAGCTCAGGCGGTTAGAGCGCTTCGCTGATAACGAAGAGGTCGGAGGTTCAAGTCCTCCTAGGCCCACCAATCGAACACCTTTCGCTAGAGAGTCAAAGCATCTGATATAGTTTCGGAAGCTTCGTTCGATAGTCAAGGGGCATTAGCTCAATTGGTAGAGCATCTGCTTTGCAAGCAGAAGGTCAGGAGTTCGATTCTCCTATGCTCCACAACTAAACACGGTGAAGGCCCTCCCGGAAAGTAAACCCGGGGAGGCCTTCATTTTTGCTTGTTCGGCTTTTCCTTCTTGCTTTCAGCGATGCGTTTACGAAGGAACTTGGCACGTTCGCTGTCGCCGTAACCGTGTCGTTCCAACACTTCCAGTACAGCTTCGTCGCCGGTGATTTCTCCTTGGAAGATACGTCGGACGTCCTCTTCGTCTTGGGTTGTCATGGTATATCCGGCCATGGTCATGGAGGCGCGGACAGCGGCTACTTTTTGATCTTCGGTGCGATTGTCGGCGGTCATGTCGTGTTCCTTCTGATCTGCTGTGCAGTTGTCTACGGCGGGCAGGTGCTTAGACATCTTTGGTGGGTGTAGAACTTAGTTTAGTGGCGGGGAGCGACATCAGTTGGTGTGCCAGTTCGATATCCGTGTTTAACCATGAATTTTCTCGGCTAATTTACTCCAACCACGGGGTTGCGGCTCCAATTGAACGGTTGCGCAACGCTCGTGAGGGTCTAGCCTTGAAGACATTCATGATGTGTTCGACCTATGAAAGGCGATAAAAGAAGTTGATGAGCATGAGCAAGATTTCGGTTCTTAAGGCCTTGTCGATAGCTTCGGTGCTGTCGATTCTCGTCTTGTTTGTCCTGCGACAGGCCTTTATTCTTTCTGACCCGCTAGCTTCCAAGTTGATGCTAATTGCGGTGCTGGCGGCGATTGTCTCCGTAACTACCCTCGGCGTTGTGGGATACCGCAGATCCCGCCAGCACTACCCAAACGTCAGTGAGTAGAGCTCCACGCCCTTGCCAGCCTCCACGCTCAACTCGCCCTGTTGCTGCTCGGGTTCGCGCAGGATATCCACCGTGCCATCCGACTTGATGGGGAAGCGGCGGGTTGTGCCGTTGCCGTAGGTCACCGAGATCTCACCCCGGCCAGAGACCACCAATTGCACGCGCCTGGCCTGGTAGTTCAGGTGCAACATCGCCGGCGCATCCACCGGACGGATGGATTGCTCCGCCAACCTCCACTTGCCCTCCAAGCTGTAGTGCAGCGCCTCCGGCTGCACCTTCGCAAACTCGTGGGTTCCGTCCTTGTACTCACCCGCGTGATTAGAAAAATACTCCGCGCGCCGCGTGCCCAGGTACGTCTCCGGGTTCCGCTTGCGGGAACTGGTGGCGTCATTAGAAGAATCCCTACCTTCCTCTACCGGCGAAGGCAGCTCGATACCCGGATTGGCCGCCGAGAGTAGCTCGCGGACCAGGTGTTCGGTCTCGGCATAAGCGCCTTCGCCCTCGTGGAGCTGGCGAACCTTGCCCGTGTGATCCACCAGGTAATGCGCAGGCCAGTAGCGGTTATTGAAGGCTCGCCACGTGGTGAAGTTGTTGTCCTGCGCGACGGGGTAGTGGATGCCCTGGTCGCGGATGGCGGCGGCGACGTTGGAGGCCTCGTGCTCGAATGCGTACTCCGGGGCGTGCACGCCCACTACCTGCAGCCCACTGTCCCGGTAGCGGTCGAAAAGCTTGGTGACGTGCTCGTTTGCCCGCTGGCAGTTAATGCAGGCATAGGCCCAGAAATCCACCAGCGTGATGGTCTGCTTCCCCTTAACCTTCGCAGGATGTTGCGGGTCCACCGGGGTTTCCGCATTTATCCAACCCTCCAGGCCAGTGAAGGCCGGCACGGGGCCGCAATCGCGGAGCTGATCCGGGGAGGCCGTACGGCAGGATTCCAGCTTTCCATCCGCGCCGTGTTCACCGGTGCTTCCCATGCCGTTGGCCTGCTGTAAAGCATTCTGCGTGCGATCGGAAGCGTTGAATTTTTCCTGCACACCCGCCGTCCAATCCGGAAGCGCCCGTTGCAGCGCCGCCGGAGCGTTGAACGCTATCGCCACCGCCAACACAATCACCAGTGCACCCGCGCCGTAGGAGATGCCCTTGCGGTGAGCACGTACGAAATCCGCCCGCGTGCCGATTCGCTTGCCCGCCAGCGCAAAGAAGAACAACGGCGTGCAAGCACCGATGGCAAAACTGATCGCCAGAATCACGTTACCCCAACCGATCTGCCCCGTCGCACCCGCCACGGTAACCGCCGCCAAAACCGGCCCTGCACAGGGGGAATACACCGCACCCAGCGCCAGACCGATGCCAAAACCGGAGCCTCCTCCCGTGGTGAGACGTTGAATCCACTGCGGAATGCGAATCCGCGCAAAAGGCCGTTCCAGCTGGTCGCTCAGCGCTGGCCACAGCATGCTTACACCGACCAGTACCAAAAGCACGACGCCCGCCCAGCGCAGCAGATCCTTCGGCAGCCCCAGAGCACTAAGAACCACAGTGCCCAGCAAGGTGACCAGCGTAAAGCTCAACGCAATACCTGCTGCCACCAGCCACGGTTTGCGCCGTCTATCTGCACTAACCGCCAGCACAATCGGCAGCACCGGCAGGATACAAGGCGAAAGTCCCGTCACCAGCCCGCCGATCAACCCGATGAACGCTATCTCCCATGCCATGTCTCCCGTGCTCCTTCTTGTTCTTTATGACGCCACCACGTGCGTTACCGGGGTGGTTTTAAAACGAGTTATGTGAATGATTACGGAGCGTTTGCGTGAAATGGATTGGAGAAAAATTTTTTTAGCTGCCGTCCAATCCGCCGTGGGGGAGGGTGCCGTATGTACTCATGACACGGTCCTTAAGGGGGCTGTGTGGAACCCGAAAACTACTCCCGAAGGAGACTTAAAAATGATGATTCGCAAGACCAACTCTGGGAATGACCGAGCAGCTGGATTCTCTGTAGGTCGCGCCGCCGTTGCCGTGGCACTGACTGGCGTAATGGGACTGGGACTGGTGGCCTGCAATGATTCCGACGATAAAGGCTCCGAGGGCAAGTCTTCGTCCAGCTCTTCCTCCGAGATGACGACTGAGGAAAAGATGAGCGAAGAGAAGATGACCGAAGAGAAAATGACTGAGGAGAAGATGACCGAGGACATGAAGGGAGGCGCACAGATGTCCGGCAAGAACGACAACATGATGGAATCCGGGGAGAACATGATGCCGAACAAGCCCGCAATGTCCGAAAAGATGCCTGAGAAGATGTCCGACAAGATGGACGGGAAGACGGACGGCAAGATGAAAGACAAGGTCGAAAACATGATGGAGACCGACGAAAGCATGATGCCGGACCTGCAGGGCAAGCACAATCACTAATAAACACGTAGTTTGCCCAACGCACTACGATGAAAATGGTGACCATAGTCGATAGAGAAACGCCTGAGAGTTTGATGCTGCTCGCCCAAAAGGGCGATGCGGCGGCTTTCGCGCGCCTTTACGACCGGATCGCCCCGAACGTCCTGGGGCTTGCCCTGCAAATCATCCACGACCAGGCACAAGCAGAGGAAGTCACCCAGGAAGTCTTCATCGAACTCTGGCAGCACGCGGCAGACTTTGACCCTGCGAAGGGCTCAGCCAAGGCCTGGATTCTCCGTCGTGCGAGGCTCCGCGCAATTGATCGAGTTCGAAGCGCCATTGCCACCCTGAAGCGGGATGACCGGGAGGCCTTCCTGGTGGCGTCAATAAAACAAGAAAGCGTGGAAGACGAAGCATTACGGAACGTGCAACGGCATGCAGTGCGAACCGCGTTGGACATCATGGGCGAGCCGCACAAGACTGCGATTCTCTTGGCTTACTTCGGTGATATGACTCATGCTGAACTGGCCGCAACGACTGGTGTGCCACTCGGAACTGCGAAGACGCGCGTACGCGACGGGCTCCGTAAGTTGGAGAAAATCCTGAAAGAACAACGCGATGCCCTGGCGAAAGGGGGTGCCTCATGAACGAAAACAAGCCGAATTTTGGGGAGCTGGAAAGCGATTTGGCTGCATTGGCCGAACCTGTCGCGCCTCCGTCACAGCTGAAGTCGGACATTATGGATGCGATTACGTCGGGCAAGTTCCCGCAGATCCCGCCGGGTGATGAGGTCGCGCCGGGCGAAGACAGCGCAGCAAACAACGTAGTGCCTTTGTCGAAGGCAGCTGTGTCGAAGGCAGCTGGCTCCCGCCGGGGATTCGCACGCGCAGCGTTTGCTGCAGCTGCCGCAGTCGTCCTGCTGGCCGGCGTAGGGATCGTCGGAACCACCAGCGGATTGTGGGGCAGCTCTAGCGAGGACTCCAACGTGGCGGAAAGCAACTCGAAGCAGCCCACGCAAAACGTTGAGGAAGAGGCCCCGGAGGTGTTCTCGGACGGCGAGGGCGCAGCCCGTGCGGACGGCGACGAACCGATGCAGGGCAAAGAAGCGGAAGACCACATGCACTCGATCATGGCAATGGGTGATGTACGAAGCGTTTCGCTTAAAGCCGATGGTTCGACACTCGATGTCGTGGTTTCCGCGAAGATGGATTCCGGCGGTGCGATGGTCAATGGTGCGCCCGACTTGAAGAACGGCATGGGCGCCCAGGTGTGGTCCATCGACGAAAAAGGATCCGCCCGCTCGGCCGGTGTGATTGGTCAGGATCCGCACGACAATGTGTGGATGCCATTGCCGGCGGACACGATAATGGTGCGCGTTACCGAGGAGCCGATGGCCGGAAGTAAAGAACCGGGCGGGACGGTCTTGGCCGAGGGGAAGCTTTAGGCGTGATGCCCTATGCAGAAGTGGGAAAAATCAAGGGGGACGGGATTGCTTCAAACATCCCCGAAACGGTCTTGGTATCAGCGCCTCTTGCTTGTGGTTGCCGCCACGGTCGGGGTTTGGATCCAAGGTCTTATTGCGACTTGTGTGTTCGCCTCCCTTGGGTTGCTCTTTGGCGTGGATCTTCTCCGGATTGAGGACAGTGAGCACCTTGGCGAGAAAGTCGTGGAACTACCCGTAATCCACGTTGTCGAGGGGGACATGACCAATGCTTCGGTCACCTACTGGGATGAGAAAGAGAACCGCATTCAAATTGATGGGGTTTCGGCTGATTGGAGGCAAAGTGTGTACCTAGAAGACGGTTACTTGCGCGCAGATCTAACTGCCACCAACGGGCCTCAAGATCGAGGGTCCATCACCTGCAAGCTCATGCAGAATGGCAACATCATCATGCAGCAGACTGCGACTGGTCCAGGCGCGAGTGTTAGATGTGCGACTAATTGGCATCGCATACCTGAACACATTCCGGATAATCCAGACATTCTCTACGCTCCACGTGGTGGTGCCCCATCGGCAGCAAGTAATGTTGAAGAAGCGAGCTAGACAACCCCCAACCAACGGAGCGCCACGACCCATGACCAGCATGAACACCACGTATCGCTACACCGACCCCTTCACCGGTACGCCACAGACTATCGACGGACCTGAAGGCAAGGCGTACCTCCTGGTCGAGCGCGGTGCGGAAGTTCGCCCAGGTGCGCCGATGGAGTTCTACAACGATCGCGAGAGCGCCCGCGAGGCCGTCATGGCCCGACTGAATGAGAAGGCCCGCACCCTGCAGGACTACGAAGAGTACTACGTCACCCACGCCACTCTGCGTGGTGCCCAGCTCTAGCACTATCCATGCGCAACCTGCGGCAAAAGATTCTCCCGGTTCTGCAACGGCGGGCAAAGTGGGCCGCCTTCAAGGCACTTTCCTATTCTTTCCGAGCCGCCGCAACTGCCGTTGAACTCTACGCAAATCTCTTCCCCGGAGTGCGCCTGAACAGGCTCTATGCCTTGGATCCCCGCCGCGGTTTCGCCATCATTGGCGCGGAAATCGGCATGTGGAATGCCTTTTCGCCCTCCCTACTTCCGCACCCCTGGTGGGCGGTTGCTGGCAATGCCTCCACGTCGCAGGCAGTGGGGCATCTTAACGGCACCATCATTGCCAGCGCCACTTTGCCAGCCTTGCGCGCAGCAGGGTTGGACCTGCAGGAACTGGTAAACAAGCCTGGCTATCGCACCGCCTACCGCGGGATCCACGGTGCCTTTACCCTGGCAACCGTTGCTGCTGCCTATCGCTTTTACAAGCGGCAGGGGGATTCTGCCGAGTTGGTTCACAGCCAACGCCTGGGCGCTCCCTCTGCCTTCATCGGAGTGGCCGTCAGCACCCTTGGCTATGGTGCGTTCCTACTGCTTGGCGAGCTACTTCAATCCAGCTTCGACCTCACCCGGCACTCGCTACGCCGGTTCGTCCCCGCTCCTGTGGCGGTGCCTATAGCCGCGGGAGCAGTGGGCGTCATCGCTTATCTCATCTCCGACAAGATCTTGCTGCGGCAGTTCCTAGAGAAGTTTAACGAGAAAGCCGAACTAGTAAATCGCCGCGTGTACTGGGGTTATCAGCAGCCATGGGAGCCCGAGCGGTCGGGCTCGGTGTGGTCGCATGAACGCTGGATCTCGCTCGGCGCGCAAGGCCGCGTACTGGTCGGCGGCGGGCCACGGGCGCGCGACATTACAGAGGTCACAGGTTGTACCGACGTGCATGAGCCGATCCGAATCTACGGTGGCTTGGCTCCGGGACGCACGCTCGAAGGCATCGTTGACCTAGTAAAACGGGAGTTACTGCGTACCGGGGCGCTGCACCGTTCCGCCATCATCATCCACACCTCTACCGGCACGGGATGGGTACCGGACTGGCAATTGGATACCGTGGAGTTCCTCACAGGCGGAAACTGCGCCAATGTGACCATGCAGTATTCCTACGTGCAGTCACCCGTCGCTTATGCGCTCGATCGCGATACGCCGGTGCGCGCCGCGAAGTTGCTTATTGACGCCGTGTTTGAGTTGCTGGACGGCATGCCAAATGCGCCGAAGGTGTTCGTGACGGGCGAATCCCTGGGAGCGTATGGCACGGCGGCAGCTTTTGACGGGCTGGAGGACATGTTGGCCAAGGTGGATGGGGCAGTGCTTTCCGGAGCTCCACGGTTTACCAAGATGATCCGCGAGATCACGGAGTGCCGTGGTGAGGGTTCGCCGGAGCGACTGCCGCTCTATGACGGGGGGCGTCACGTGCGTTTCCTCAGCCATTCCGACCATCTAGACCATGATTGGCGCGGACAAGAATACGTCGAGAAGTGGCAACACCCACGGGTCGCGGTAGTGCAGCACGCCTCCGATGCGATTGTCTGGTGGGGTCCGGAGTTGTTTTGGCGGGAACCGGATTGGCTGCGCGAACCGGGTGCCAGGGGAGTCCCGGCGCCAGCCACCCAGCACAGTGACGTGGTGGATAAGCTGCGTTGGATTCCGTTCACTACCGGCTGGCAGGTAGCGATGGACATGCTGAACTCCAAGCAGGCTCCAGAAGGTCACGGCCATAATTACCGTGGCATCATGGTGCCTACGTGGGAGCGCATCCTCGGCCCCGATCTGGTGCGGGTGCCGCTCGATCCTGCGCTGCAAAAGCGCATCACCGATTGGATTACAAAGCATTCACGGGATACGCGCCGGGAAGAAGACCGCTTCCTCGATCGCTTTGGTTTCGGAGTAGCGCGCGAGGACTAGGTTGCCGACTGTGGCGGGTAGGGATTACTGCGGCGGGGTGAGGTAATCGTCGATGGGGCGTGCAATGGCTTGCCGCGCACGTTCCTCCGAAACACCCAGCATTCGCAGCAGATCGAGCGCAAGATCATCCCCAGCTGTTCTGCTATTCAACGTCGGATCCTGATGCAGGCGCTGGCCCAGCATCGCGGAAGCTCCAAAGAGGATCGCTGCTGCTGTTTCGGTGCTTGCGACGTGGAACGATCCATCTTCCACGCCTGCGCTGATACGCTCGCGTAGTAGTCTGACCAGCTCATTTGGCATGGTATAGAAGTCGGGGGAACGCCGCACAATCGTCTTCGACAACGTGGGCACGAGGCGGTGTGCATAAGCCAGGATGCGGATGTTCGTGGCCGCCGCATCGATGGAATCAAGGTCCTGATCCGTGGCCATTTCAAAAATGATCGCCAAGTGGTTCACTGCATATTCGGCGACTTCGTCGAAGAACTGCGTGCGGTCTTTGAACGCATTGTAGAAACTGCCGTTAGACACCCCGGCCTTTTGGGTAATCGCCAGGATGGAAAGATCCGTCCGCTCTTCCGCAATCAGCTCGATTCCGGCGCGCAGCAGCGCCTGTTTAGTCCGCTCGCGGCGCGTATCCACCTGTTCGCTGCGGTTGAAGATAGCCTGCATCCACGCGGCGGTATCGATGTGTTGTTCGCCTGCTCGCACGCGCGGATTCACCCCTTTTCTTGGTGACGCCTACCTGTTTCAACCACACCCACCCCAGCAAGGGCTCCGGTGCGCGAATCTATAGCTTTCTATCAGGTTAACTCACCGGCGGCTCAGGCTAAGAAGGCGCATCTGCTCGTCGTGAGAGTTGACGATCCGCTTGCCATAGGGGAAGCACGTCACAGGGATGAGCTTCAGGTTTGCCCAGGCCAGCGGGAGGCCAATAATGGTGACGGCTTGGGCGGCGGCGGTGGCGATGTGCCCGACTGCCAGCCACACGCCCGCAACAATAAACCAAATGATGTTGAGGATCAGACGAATAAGTTCCATAAATCCACTATATTCCGGGAACCCGGCAGGGGAGCAGGGTTAGACATCACACAATCTGACCACCGAGCGCTTCGAGCAGCGCCGCGGCTTTCACCAGCGTTTCCTCGTGTTCTGCCAACGGGTCGGAGTCCGCGACTATCGCCCCGCCCACCCCGAACGAGCACTCCCTGCCATCGTCGACGAGAGTTCGGATCGTAATGTTCATCTCCGCTGCGGTGTTTGGCGAGATCCAGCCAATTGCGCCGGAGTACAGTCCGCGCGGTCGTGGCTCAAGCTCTTCAATGATCTGCATCGTGCGGATTTTCGGCGCTCCCGTCATGGATCCACCAGGGAAGCTGGCCTCGATCACGTCGACGGCCTCCAGTCCCGTGCGCAGTTGTCCCGTGATGGTGCTAACTAGCTGGTGGACATGCGAAAAACTCTCCACCGAAAATATTATCGGCACCTGAACGCTGCCCGGTTCACAAACCCTCCCGAGATCATTGCGCAGCAGGTCGACGATCATCAGATTCTCCGCACGATCCTTCGGGTTGCTCTGTAATTCATGACGCCCCTTCGCATCCGCCACCGCATCTTCCACGCGGGGTCGGGTGCCTTTAATTGGCTTGGCCGAGACCTCACCGCTGGGCGAGATTTTCAGGAATCTTTCCGGGGAGGCGCTGAGAATATGCAAGGGCGCCTGACCGGGACGGTGGAAGCGCAGAAACGCCCCATAGGGCACAGGGCTAACTTCGCGGAGCCGCAGGTAGGCGCAGAGCTCAGCCGACTCACACGACGCAGACGACACAGCCGATGGGGAAGGGACGGGAGTGGTGGCGGAGCGAAACTCTGGCAGATCGCGTAGCGCCGGCCCCCGGGCGGTGTTAGTAAGACAAACCTCGTAGCTATCGCCTGCAGCGATGTAATCCAGGCAGCGTTGAATACTGTCTAGGTACTGCTGTTTGGACTGGTCGAAGTGAAAAATGGCAGTGCGAGGTGCCGGGGTGGAGTGCGCGAAATCTTCGGTGGAAAACGGTACACGAGCGATGCGTTGCACCTCTGCCACGGTTGCATCGAGCCATGCCAGCTGCTGGGCGTGTGCGTCCTGCTCGTTGTTCGCGTCCGGCAGTATCGCCATCGCGTAGGCCACAGCAGCCGCATGGTCAATCACCACGGCTCGGTCGGCGTATAGCAGGGCTGCGTCCGGGTGATCTTCGTAGGAGCGAGCGATGTCCTCCACCCCGTAGCCCAGCGCGCCCACCCAGCCAAGTGCAAAGTCGCAGGGCCAATTGTCGGGCACTTCCACCCGTGCGGAAAGACTCTGCCGAAGTTGGGAGAAGAACGCCTTCGAGCTATCTACCTGAGGCAACCAAGTGTCCGCGAGCGGGCCAGCGCTGTTTGCCAGCACACTGATGTCTCCGCCATTGCCGGAGGAATCGAGCCAGGCCGCGGTGGGGGCGTCATTAAACAAAGACAAAAAGACCCGCGACGCGACACATCCGGTGCCTTCCCCAGAGCCTGTCGGCTGCAGGGGGATCGTGCGGAATGTGAGGCGGCGCGGGGTCATGTACGCCATTATCGCGCGCCGGGTTCAGCGCGCGGCCTGGGGGTGTGGATTAGAGGCGGTGCTTGCCGCCCTCGTCCGGATCCTCACCCGGGCCCTCGGCCAGTGGGAAGTCGGCCTCGGCGGCGTCCTCAGCGTCGGTGGTCTCGGCGGCACCCTGAGCGCTACCTGCCTGCGGAGCAGCCGGAGCACCCGGAACAGCAACGCCCGGTCCGGGAGCGCCTGCAGCCGGAGCGGCTGGAGCTGGTGCTGCCGGAGCAGCCGGAGCGCTGGAGGTCTTCTGGTTCTCAGCCTTATCCTCGGCCTTGTCCTTTACATCGTTCTTCACATCGGCAGCCTTGGCCTTGGCCTTCTCGGCAGCACCAGTGGCCTTGTCAGCGAAATCCTGAACCTTCGGGGAGTTCTGCGGAGCATTCTCGCCCTTGCGCAGGAAGTTCACCACTGCCGCCCCAGCAGCAATGAGCACGGCGAGCAGCAGGAACTTACCGAACACGCCGCCCTTCTTTTCCTGCTTCTTCAGGCCCTTCTTCTCAGCCTTGGCCAGCGCCTTGTTCTGAGCCTTGCTGGTGGCGCGAGATACCTTCTTATCCAGCTTCGCAGCACGCTTGCGCGCATCCTTGTTCGCGCCCTTTGCCTGCTTCTTC
Source organism: Corynebacterium sp. p3-SID1761 (assembly GCF_055862885.1). Lineage (NCBI taxonomy): Bacteria > Bacillati > Actinomycetota > Actinomycetes > Mycobacteriales > Corynebacteriaceae > Corynebacterium > Corynebacterium sp. p3-SID1761. The sequence goes on from NZ_JBSQBJ010000020.1 coordinate 20,030, forward strand.
GCGCGCTTGGCAGCCTGCTTCTTGGTTGCCTCGAGCTTCTTCGTCAGCTTCTTCTGGTTCTTCTTGGCGCTCTTCGTCAGGTCCTCGGTGTGGGCTTCCACGTTGTCGCGCAGGCTGCTGGTGACCTCCTGGCTACGAGCCTGGAGATCCTGAGCATTGTCCTTCAGCGCTGCGGTGAGCTGAGCGATCTTCTGCTCGCGCTTGTCAGCCTGCTTCTTCGCCTTCTTCTCGGCCTTTACCTGCGCCACGTCGAAGCGATCACGCAGCTTCTGGGTGCGCTTATCAATCTTCTTGCGCAGCTTCTCTGCATCTACGCCGAGCTTGTCGGCCAGGTCAATGTTGTTCACGTTCTCGCCCTTCTTCTTTAGTGACGCCACCGACTTCGCTGCCTTGGCTCGAGCCCTCTCTGCCTTCTTAGCTGCTTTATCTGCAGTTTTTGCTGCCTTGTTGGCAGCCTTGTCGGTGGACTCAGCGGTGTTGTTCTGGAAACCGGTAGAAGCCATGTCGTCAACATCCGCAGCGGTGTGCTCATCAGAGACATGTACCTGGTGGTGCCTGCGAGCTGCTGCCGCCGCGCGAGCCTTCTCCAAAGCTGCCGCTGCGCCCTCTTCGTTGCGCATAAGCTCCGCCACAGCCTTTACGTGGGCAGGAGAGCCAGCGATAATGCCTTCCCGCTCCTCAGCGGCGAGGTTGTCGCGAAGCTGCTGCAGAGCGTCAAACTCCTGGCGACGCTTAAACTCCTGGCGATTTTTCAACATGGTGCGACCCTGCTTGGCGCCACGTAGCGCCAGCCTTAGCGTGGTGGGGTTCATCGTGCGGGATGCTCCTTGAAGATCTATTTGAATGACTAATTTTGTTCGTACTTTTACCCATCCTAAAGAAAATTCCCCACAAAGGATGGGCATTACGCCTTATTGTGCGTATAGGCCAGGGCGGATGTAGGCAATCGTCAATTTCCCGTACAATGGCTCACTGTGAGTAACAAGACTGCAACCGCAATTCTGCACACCAACCACGGCGATATCGCCATCGAACTGTTCGGAAACCACGCTCCGGAGACCGTGGCTAACTTCATCGGCCTGGCTCGGGGCACGAAGGAGTATTCCGAGGCGAACGCTTCCGGTACCAATGAAGGTCCGTTCTACGACGGTGCGATTTTCCACCGCATCATCGACGGCTTCATGATCCAGGGTGGCGACCCGAAGGGCACCGGTCGTGGCGGCCCTGGCTACCAGTTCGGCGACGAGTTCCACCCGGAGCTGCAGTTCGACCGCCCGTTCCTGCTGGCTATGGCTAACGCTGGCCCTGGCACCAACGGCTCCCAGTTCTTCATCACGGTAACGGCCACTCCGCACCTGAACAACCGCCACACCATCTTCGGTGAGGTTACAGACAAGGAGTCCCAGAAGGTCGTGGCCAAGATTTCCCGCGTGGCCACCGATCGTATGGATCGCCCGAACGACGATGTCGTCATTGAGTCGGTAGAGATCCAGGAGTAAAAACTTCTTGCCCGTCCAAGAAGTCACTATCCGCCGGCCCTATCGGCGGTATTCCGTCACCAACGTCTTCATCGCAGCCTGCTGCCTTGTTTTCGTGGTGACGGTTTTTCAATCCGGCAACATTGTCAGCCCCCTCGAAGGACGCTCGACACTAGGTTCCGGAGCCGAGAATCTCGGACTGAAGATGATCTTCAACGCCACCAATGTCACCCTCTACGGTGAATGGTGGCGAATCCTCACGGCCGCTTTAGTGCACTTGAGTCCAGTACACCTGGGTTTCAACATGCTGCTGATTTTCCTGATCGGCCGCGAGGTCGAACGGTCCTATGGGGCGGTTGTCATGCTTAGCCTCATCGTCGCCAGCGCTGCCAGTGGAGCCTTGGCCTGCATGTACTTCCAGCCGGAAGTCCCTGTCGGCGGAGCCTCTACCGTAGGTTATGGGCTTTTTGCCATGCTTATTTCACTATCCCGGGTTGAACAACGCGACCTCCGCGGCCCCATCACCTTACTCCTGGTGAACCTCGGATACTCCTTTATGCTCACCAATGTTTCGGTGTGGGGGCATATCGGTGGGCTCGCTGGAGGCACCATCATTGCACTTGCCACCAGTGCCACTGGAGCGGATAGCAACGGGGGCGAAAGGGCGTCCACAAAAAGAAAGACCATCGCAGCAACAGCCGCGACGGTCATTTTGGCCTTTACGATATGGACCGGCCTGGGGTGGCACTACTAGAGTTAGCTACTTCCATCCCATGGTCATCAACAGACCGACGATCAACAGGGCGAAGCCGATCAGGTAGTTCCATGCGTTGAGCTCAGCCATGAACGGGATCTGCGGGCCAGCAATGTAATTAACAACCAGCCAGGCCAGACCCAGAATCATCAGCCCGAGCATCAGCACAATGTACCAACGCGGAGTACCGCTGGAGTTCAGCTTCACGGGCGTGCGACGATCCGCGGAGGAAGAACTGGAGTAGTTCTCCTCCGCGGAATTAACCTTGGACTTTGGCATTGTTCAAAAACCTCAAAGGGATTGACTGCGAAGCGGACGGTAGGCGAGGTACCGAGCGCCCATGGGCAAAATATGTACCCAACGATATTAGCAGCACACCCCGGCAATGCTATGCACGCTGCACGCTAGACTCTTTGTTATGCGCATTCTCGTGATCGATAACTACGACAGTTTCGTATACAACCTCGTGCAATACATCGGACAGCTGGGGTTTAGCGGAAACGACTGTGTGGTTCTGCGCAATGACGCCCCCGAACTTGCGGACGCAGGAGCCGATAAAGAGGCCAATGCCGATGGCTTGGCTGCGATGTTGCAGGAGTTTGATGCGATCCTGCTCTCTCCTGGCCCAGGGGAGCCGAGCACCGCGGGGCGCATGTTGGATGTGCTGAAGATCGCCGTTGAAAAGCAGATTCCGCTGCTTGGCGTCTGCCTTGGACACCAGGCGATCGGTATGCACTTCGGCGCAGAAGTGGTGCGTGCAGATGAGCTCTTCCATGGCAAGACCTCCCCGGTCACCCACGACGGCACCGGTGTACTGGCCGGGGTGCCGAGCCCGTTCCGCGTGACTCGTTACCACTCCCTGACAGTCGATCCCGCGACGGTACCGGAAGAACTACAGGTCACGGCCACTTCCGATTCCGGGATGATCATGGCGATGCGACACCGGAAGCTGCCAATCCATTCTGTGCAGTTCCACCCCGAGTCCGTGATGACGCAATACGGCCACCTGATGCTCGCCAATTGGTTGAACGAGGCAGGGCGACGTGGGCCGGGTGCGGAAGCCGAAGTGGTACCGGCCGACCTAGTTAACCGACTGGTTCAGGAGCAGCTAGAAGTAACTGGCGCTATCAGCGCCGAAGCGTCAATGCTGTAGCGCTAGGGCAGAAGGTTAAAGACATACACCGTGACGGTGATGTCTGCGTCACGCTTGATGACCTCACCACTGTGGATTGATTGCTGCGCGACCTCATCAACACGCGCCAGATCCGGAGTGTTCTTATTCTCTCGGTGCAGCTGCTCCGGGGTGCCGCGCCAACCGGCGGCCTGCAGTGCGCGGAACACATCGCCGTACTTCTTACCTTGCAGGGAAGGCATCTCGAACTGGTTGCCCAGGGATACCTCTAGTGTGATCTCGCTGCCCTTGGGCAGCTTCTCTCCCTCGTTCGTCGCGGAGAGCACCTGACCCTTCGGCTCGACCGAATCCACCTGTTCGACGATCACCTTGAATCCGGAGGATTCCAGGTTCTCCCGTGCATCCTCTACCTGCTGGCCGGTTACTACCGGCACTCGAATATCCTCCGGGCCAGTCGAGACGGTAATCGTTACCTTGGTGCCAACGGATACCTGCGAACCTTGCGGCGGAGTCTGCGTGATGATCTTGCCCTTCGGCACATCCTCGCTCGCCTCTTCCTTGACCTCCGTGTTCAGCGCCAGCTTCGCCTGCTTCAGGAGCTTCTGCGCTTCCTCGGTGGTCTTACCCGTCAGATCCGGCACATCGGTAATCTCACGGCCGTTGGAAACCAGCAGTTTAATCTCGGTGCCCCGTTCGATCGACGTTCCCGCCGCCGGGTCGGTGCTGATAGCTTTGCCACGGGCGATCTTGTCGTGCGTCGTTTCCTCGACAGTCACCTGGAAGCCTGCGTCCTCTAGCATCTTCTGCGCTTCGGCGCGATCCTTGTTAGCAACGTTAGGGATCTTCACCTGCTCGACCTCGACGGGCTTATCGTTTCCGTCGTCAGCGGAGATCGATTGGTAGGCGAAGTAACCACCGGCAATCAGAGCAGCGATACCCGCAACCCAAGCAATGGGCGCCCACCAGCGGCGCTTGGGCTTTTCCTCGTAGTATTCACCGTCGTACTGGTCGTCATAATCGCCGTCGTAATCTTCGTTGTAGCCGCCGGCATAGCCATCGTCGTAGTCGTCCTGGTACTCGCTGTCGTACCCGTCGCTATAGTCGCTGCTGTAGTCATCGCTGTGGGCAGACTGCTCGTAATGCCCAGCAGCTACCGCTCCGCCATTGGCAGGCAGCACAGTGGTCTGAGGATCTTCGTCCCAGTTGCCACCGGATCCATTGCCACGCGCCGCGTGGGCGCCGGCAGCTCCCGCAGCGGCACCGGCGGCTAGTCCCGCAGCACCCGCACCGCGGGAGCCTGCATGGTGGAATCCCGTGCCGGCCGAGTCGGCGTCATTGGCATAAGCCTGAGCGACGAGCGGCAATTGATCCTCAGAAAGGCGCTTGAGATCCGTCGACATCTCCTGCGCATCGTCGTAGCGATCCGCAGGAGACTTCGCCATAGCGGTAAGGGCGATGGAGTCCAAGCTCAACGCCTCACGCTTGGAAAGGTGCATACCAGGAACCTTGGACGGTGGTTCCGGGTTCTCCTGTACGTGCTGGAAGGCAACGGAAAGCGGAGACTCACCGTGGAACGGTGCTTTGCCGGTGGCCAGCTCGTAGAAGACACAGCCCGCGGCGTAGATGTCGGAGCGCGCGTCGGCGGACTGGCCTCGCGCCTGCTCGGGGGAAAGATACTGGGCAGTGCCAATGACGGCAGCGGTCTGCGTCATCGCCGAGGAACTGTCGCTCAGCGCTCGTGCAATGCCAAAGTCCATGACCTTCACTGCGCCGGTATTCGTGATCATCACATTGGCGGGTTTAATGTCACGGTGAATAATGCCCGCTTCGTGGGAAAAGTACAGCGCGGAGCACACCTGCGACATCACAGATGCGGCTTCGGTGAGACTCATCTTGCCTGAGTCTTGAATGATGTCGCGCAGCGTCTCGCCGTGGACGCGCTCCATGACGATATACGGCACTGCGCCGTCCTCGTCGGGAGTCTGACCCGTGTCGTACACCGCGACGATGGCGGGGTGGTTCAACTTTGCGGCGTTCTGTGCTTCGCGGCGGAAGCGCTCCAGGAAGGTTGTGTCGCGCGCCAAGTCGGGGCGCATCATCTTCACCGCAACATCACGGCCCAGGAGTTCGTCGGTAGCGGCGTAGACGTCAGACATGCCACCCGTGCCGATGGTGGCACCTAGGCGGTATCGGCCACCCAAGGTTGTGCCGTTTCGGTCCACGCCGTTGCTCCTTTGTCTGCCTCGTCGTATGGGTCGTGTGCGACTTAACTCTCGCTACGCTCTTGTTGGGCCTAGCTCGTTGGGACGCTAGCCGGAGTGCTAGCCCGGATACTTTGTGGAGTTGCCAACTGAACCCAGAATACGTTTTTTGTCACTTTGATTGACGAATAATAGTCGAATTTGTTGTGCGGACATAGTTGCTTACTCATGGGCGCTGTCGGTGTGGACTTAATCCAGTTCTTTTCCAGAGCCCATTTTCTACAAGACTGGCTGGTTCTCGGCATTGTTTGTCATGCTACGGAACTCGCTCGGCAGGTTGTTATCTGCTGAGGTCGCGTTGTCGTTCGTGTTTGGGCTATTTGGGCGGTTGGGAGAGTTTTGCGGGTTTGGTGCGGCGGTAGGCTCGGCCGCCCCGTCAGCATCTCCGCCGTTGTTGCCGTCACCGTTGCCATTGCCATTTCCGTTGCCGTTATTGTTGCCACGCCCGCCACCGTTAGGGAAGTGTGGGAGCGACGGGAACAACGGGCTACTCTCTCTGGAGCTTTCGGTCTCCTCTCGCGTGGACTCGGTCGTCCGGTCATCGCGATCATTGGTCGTGTCCGTCGGAGCTGGGCTATCCGTTTCGGCGGGTACGCTTCCACCGCCCTGGCTCGTCGGCTGTTCCTCACCAGTCGGCTCGGTCGTCACCTCGTTGGTCACGGTCATAGTCTCGGGGTTCGGTGCGGCATCGTCATTGCCACGAGTGAGGAGGAATGTTGCCAGCGCCAGCGCAACGATGCTGACGAGTGCCAGAATAACCACGATAATGTGGTTCTTTTTTCGTGACGCCCCCTGCGAATCCTTCGCTCCACGTGCCATCGCGGCATTGCCGGTGCCCACGGCCGGTCCGGGTTCACCCTGGTAGGCCGGTTGGTACGAGGAACTCGGGTAGTTGGAGTTCGGTACCGACGGCACTCGGGTGCCCGGGCCGGTGGCCACATCTCCCAATTGCTCGGTGAGCGGATGCGGATCGGCGCTGACGTTCGGCACGTTATGAGGAGACGGGGGTTGCTTACCTTCTGAAACCAGCACAGTCGCGGCGGCTAGCTCTGCACCGTCTGCGTAGCGCGTGCGTGGATTCTTGCGCAGGCATACCCTGATGAGTTCTCGGAGGTTGGGGTCGATCGTATCCGGCAGTTCCGGGGGAGTCTCCGAAATATGCTTGATCGCCACTGACACTGTGGAATCGCCAGAGAACGGGCGGTAGCCCGCCAGCATTTCGAATCCCACAACACCGAGGGAATATACGTCACTGGCAGGGCCGACCTGATCGCCCTGGGCCTGTTCGGGGGAAACGTACTGGGCTGTACCGACCACCATGCCTGTGCGCGTGAGCGGTACGGCGGCAGCTGCCTTGGCGATGCCAAAGTCAGTGATCTTGACGAAACCGTCGGAGGTGATCAGCAGATTGCCTGGCTTGATGTCGCGGTGCACTAGGCCGGCATCATGGATTGCCTTAAGACCCGCGGCGGTTTGCGTCAATACGTCAAGCGCCAGATTCTGGGGCAGCGAGGCTTCGCGCGACAGTACATCGGCAAGGGACTCGCCACGGATGTACTCCATGATGATGTAGCAGAACACCGTCCCGTTGTCTGGGGCCTCGACCTCACCGGAGTCATAAGTATTGACGACATTGGGGCTGGAGAGATGCTGAGCGGCAGAGGCCTCATTGCGGAAACGCGCGCGAAACTCTTCGTTTTCCGTGTACTCAGGTTTGAGGATCTTAACGGCGACGTCGCGTAGTTTTTCCGTATCGTGAGCCAGCCACACCGTAGACATGCCTCCGCGGCCAATGATCCACTGCAACTCGTAGCGTTCGCCCAGTAGTCGTTGCGTGCGCTCGATCTCGGTGCGGTCGGGTTGACGGGAATCGCTCATGGCTACTGCTGCTCCTTTTCAGCTGCGTGGATCACGGCACGCCCAATGGGGCCGGCAAGTGAACCGCCGGTGGCGGCACGGCCACGGTCACCACCATTTTCCACTAGAACGGCGACGGCGACATCGGCGGAAGTGGAAAAAGCAATGTACCAAGCGTGGGGGTTCGAGTTGCGGGAATCCTCGCCGTGTTCGGCCGTACCGGTCTTCGACGCGATGGTGGCGTCCCCGCCGGCCCAGTTTTCAGCATCCACCATGAGTTCCTTCAAGGTATCTGCTGTCTTTTCCGGTATCGCACGGCCAGCCTTCTGCGGCTTGGTGGTCCGCAGCGTGGACAAATCGCGGCCCGTGATTTTGCTAACGAGGTACGGCTTCATGCGCACCCCGCCGTTGGCGATGGTGGCGGCAATCACCGCGTTCTGCAGCGGAGTCAGAGCCACATCACGCTGACCGATGGAGGACTGACCCAGTGCTGCGCCATCCGGGATGTCGCCCAGCCGGGAGGGTTCAACGGGCATACCCAGGTAGTCGTCTTTTTCGCCGATACCGAACTTGCCGGCAATGTCCTTGAACTTGTCCGCTCCGTGGCGGGTGGAAATATCCACAAAGGCGGTGTTACACGAGCGCTTGAATGCTTCGCGGAGGGTGGTTTGGCCTCCTCCGCCACATGCGGCGCCACCGTAGTTCTCCAATGTTGTGGCCGTATCGGGCAGCGTGATCTGGGGAGCGGCGGTGACGGTTGTGTCCGGAGTGTCGCCCTCCTCCAGAGCCGCAGCGGTGGTGATGACCTTGAAGGTCGAGCCCGGCGGCTGGATCTGCTGAGTGGAGCGGTTCAACAGGGGAGCGTTCTCATCGTTGGCGTAGTTTTCGAAGTTAGCCTTCGTTTCTTCAGCAGGCGGGCCGACAAGCTTAGCCGGGTCGGTTGACGGGGTGCTGGCCATTGCCAACACCTCGCCCGTCGATGGGCGAAGTGCCACCACGGAACCCGAATAGCCCTTGTTAGCCAGCTGGTCGTAGGCAACTTCCTGCACCTTCGGGTTCAGTGTCAGTTCGACATTCGCCCCGCCGAGTTCCTTGCCCGTCAGCATGTCCCACGTGCGGGTCGCGAATAGCGAGTCGTCCTCGCCGGTCAGGATTGAGTTTTGGGAGGACTCAATACCGGAAGCGCCGTATTGATCCGACAGGTAGCCGATCACGGAGCCGTACTTCGCGGACATGTAAGGGTATTCGCGATCATAAAAGTCTTCGGAGTCCTTCACGGACTTAGCCAGCACCTGGTCACCGGCGATGATGCTGCCGCGCTCCTTTGACTTAGCCTCAAGGAATTGACGCGAATTCAGCGGATTCTGTGCCAGCGACTTTTGTTGGAAAGCCTGGATATAAGTCAGGTTTGCGATCAGGGCCATCACCAGGATGAAGCTAAAGATGGCTACCGCACGGATGGAGCGATTCATGCTTCCTCTCCTTCCTTGATGGCCAGTGGTGTGCGGGCGTCATGCGAGATGCGCAGAATAATCGCCAACAGTATGTAGTTCGCCAACAGTGACGAACCACCGTGCGACAGGAACGGTGTTGTCAGGCCAGTCATAGGCAGAAGTCGCGAAATGCCGCCGGTGACAACGAAAATCTGGATGGCGATGGTCAGCGACAAACCGGCGGCAACGAGCTTGCCGTAGGAATCGCGGGCACGCATTGCGGTATTAAAACCACGGGAGACGAACACGATGTAGGCCAACAACACAGCAGCCAGACCGATAAGCCCCAGTTCTTCGCCGATGGCAGCCAGGATGAAGTCCGAGTGCGCGACCGGGATGTTATTCGGGTAGCCCTCGCCGAGCCCGCGGCCGGTCACACCGCCGAAAGACATGCCAAAAAGCGCTTGGGAAAGCTGGAAGCCGTTGCCATCGTAGTTCGCCAATGGATCGACGAAGTTAGAGACGCGATCCTGGATCTTCGCCGAGATCTGGTACACGCCGAATGCGCCGATGAAAGCTAGCCCCAGACCCAGCACCAGCCAGGAGGCGCGGCCTGTCGCCATGTACAACATGCCCAGCACAGTGCCGAATAGCAGCAGCGCGGGCCCAAAGTCGTTTTGCGCTGCCATGATCATCAGCGCAATGCCCCACACTAAAAACAGCGGCCCCAAGTCACGCAAGCGAGGAAACTGCAGTCCCAGGAAGGACTTTCCAGCCACCGTGAAGAGGCGACGCTTATTCACCAGCAGAGTGGCAAAGAACAGCAGCAGCATGATCTTTGCGAACTCGCCCGGCTGAATGGAGAAAGGACCGATGCTGATCCACACGTTTGCATCAGCATTCAACGACGTGGGCCACACGATCGGCAGCGCAATCAAAATCAGACCAGCAAGACCCAGCAGGTACGAATAGTTCTGCAAGGATCGATGATCCCTTAAAAAGCTGATGACCAGGCAGAAAAGCACCACGCCGATGGCGGTCCACATGATTTGGGATTTCGCCAGGCTAAGGCCTGAGCCCAAATCCAGCCGGTAAATCACAACCAGACCAATGCCGTTGAGGAGTGCCGCGATGGGAAGCATGATCTGGTCGGCCTCTGGAGCCATCCAGCACACCACGAGGTGGGCGACCAGGAAAGTGGCAAAAAATCCGCCGACGAGGTAAAACACTTCGGAACTAATTTCATTGCCCTGTGAGATCTCCAGCGCCACGATGGCGAGCAGCAAAATGATTGCGGCCAGAAGCAAAAGCCCGGCCTCTGTACGTCGGCTAAAAAGCTTCATAGGTTAATTCACCTCGCGGCAGGAAACTCCGGGGGTGGTGAGGTCTTCCGGCGCTTCGGTGGGTTTCTCAGATTCCGAGTTGTTGTCCTTTTGGTTGTCCTCGGACTTCTTCTTATCGTCCTTCTTGTCAGCTTCCTTGTCGGTTTGCTTGTCAGACGGCACGCGCGTTACACACACTGGCAGTGTTTGTTCCGCCAGGCGAGTGATCTGGCCGGAGACTTTGTCATAAGAGTCCTCCGGCAGATCCGCCAGCGCACCCTGAGCAGCCGGGGTCAGATCGGAAGTCTTAAACAGGTGGCAATCACCGCCTGCACCGGGCTCGACGAAGGTCGCCTTGCCATTGTCGTCCAGGCAGATGTCTTGGTGCACGGAGTTCAGTTTGATCCCTAAGACGGAACTATCCGTACCGTTCATCAACTTGAGCTGTGAGTTTTCCTCGGCCACGTAGTACGTGTCCTTGATGCGCTGGTACGTCACATACCCCACCGCACCTGCGGCTGCGATGACCACCAACACAATTGCGAGCGTTACCCACAGGCCGCGCCGGGACTTCTTCGGCTTTTTGGTTTTTGCTTTGCCGGTGGGTTCTACACCTTCGCCGTCGTCCTCGCCGTGACTCTGATGAGTCCGTTTGCCTGCTGGTGTAGCCGTCGCAGGTTCAGGCTCTTCTTCTGTTGCGTCCTTTTTTGGTGACGCCGCTGGCGTGGTCAAAAGCCCTTGAATTGCCGCTGCGCGAGCTGCTGAAGAATCCGGACGTGGCATTTCTGCCTCTTCGCCCGCGATAGCTCCTGCTAGTACCGGGCGAGATGGCAGAGTGAGTTCTGGATCGGTCGGCGAGTTGGACTGGGCGTCAAACTCAACAACATCAGCGACAACAACCGTGACGTTGTCAGGTCCGCCACCGCGCAGTGCCATTTCGACGAGTTTGCGGGCTGCCTTTTCCGGGGTGCCACGGGAGAGGACTTCGCGGATCGTCTCGGGGCTTACCGGGTCGGATAGACCGTCGGAGCAGAGCATGAAGCGATCGCCGATTTGTGTCTTTTCGCGCCACAGAGTGGGCTCGACGGGGCGCCCAGTGAGAGCCTTGAGGATGAGGGAGCGCTGCGGGTGACTGCTGACGTCTTCCGGCGCGAGCTTGCCTTCGTCGACGAGAGACTGAACGAAAGTGTCGTCCTTCGTCACCTGGCGAAGCTCGCCATCGCGCAGACGGTAGCCGCGAGAATCGCCGATATGGCAGATGGCAACTTCATCCTCGCAAAAGAGCATGGAGGTCAGGGTGCAGCCCATTCCGTCCAGGTTCGGGTGCTCATCTACGTGCGATGCGATGTCCTGGTTACCTTCGTCGACGGCAGTAGCCAGCAGGTTCTCCAGCTGGTCATGGTTGTCAGACTCGTCGATAAGCGGGGAGTCCAGGGGGCTGAGAGCATTAATGAGGAACTGAGAAGCAACCTCGCCGGCCGCGTGGCCTCCCATGCCGTCGGCGAGTGCGAGCAGGTGTGGACCCGCATAAGCGGAGTCCTCATTATTGCCGCGAACGAGGCCGCGGTCGGAGCACGCGGCAAAGTTTAGAGTGCGATCGGTAGCCCTGGCCTTGCCCTCGGTCATGCATCCATCCTCACGTGGGTCTGGCCGATGCGGATTTCCATACCGGCGGAGAGTTTAACGGGCTGGTCTAGGCGTTCATTGCCAATCCAGGTTCCGTTGCGGGAATCGAGGTCTTCGACGTACCAATCCGAGCCCCGGCGGAGCAGCCGGGCATGGGAACCAGAGGCGAAGTCATCCTCCAAAACCAATGTGCACGACTGGGAACGGCCGATCGAAACGTCCTGGTAGCCCTTTAGGTTGAGCGTGGTGCCAGCCAGTGGGCCGGAAGTGAGCTCCAAAGAGGTGGGCGACTTGTGACGCCGAAAGGAGTGACCGGATGCTGATGGCTCGTTCATCGGAGCGTTGTAACCCGCAACGATAGGTGCCCCGCCGGCGGGGGCTAACCCGGAGGTGCGGTCTGCATCCTTCTTGAGGGAGCGAACAGTCATCCAGATGAAGAACCACAACAAAAGCAACAGGCCAATCTTGACCAGCAAAAGCAGTGTGGTCTGCACGGTTTCAACTCCTCAACAAGGTAGGGGCCCAGGACTCACATGGCCGACAAGGGCACATGTGTATGTGAATAGCCTAGTTTAGATGACCCCTGAGGAGTAGACGAGAAAGAAAATGGCTCCTAAAAACGCGGAATTTTAGTGGAACTCGACGCCGATCTCGGAGTGACCAAGCGAGATAACGTCACCGCTTGCCAGCAGCCAATTTTCAATCGGAGTGCCGTTGACGGAGGTGCCGTTGGTGGACTGCAGATCCGTCAGCACAGCGTCGTACCCATCCCAGGTGATGTCTGCGTGCTGACGGGAGACGCCCGTATCGGGGATGCGAAGATCCACGCCGTTTCCGCGTCCGATGATGTTGCTGCCCTTGCGTAGTTCATAGGTGCGGTCGGAACCATCATGCAGAGTGAGGGTGACCTTGAGCTCCCGCTCGTTGCCGTCCGCGCCTACGCCGCCGCGTACCGGAGCGGGGGTGCTTTGCACGATAACTTCAGTGCCCGGGTAGCTGGCTGGACGCTCAAAGCTGTCGCCTGCCTGCTGGTTGTGTTGGTTCTGTCCGTAGTGCACGGCGCTGTCTCCCTGGTTCTGTGACTGTTGTGGTTCTTGCTGCTCGTGCTGTTCGTACTGTTCAGACTCCCTAGACGGTTCAGGCTCACTGGTTTCTTCGTACTGTTCAGCCTGTTGGTTGCGCGCGAAATCTGGTGCGGCGTGGTGCACAGCGGCTGCCCCGCCGAGTCCTGCGGCGCCCGCCGGGGACACTAGATCTCCCAGGGACTTGCTTGCACCGTTCGCGCCCGTAGCGTCCGAAGCGTTTGCGTCGTTGGAGTGGTTGTCGTTGGGGCTGTAGGCGTCGTAATCCTGCGATACCAAAGAGCGCTCCTCAGACTGCGAATATGGCCACTCCGGGTGCCCCTCATGTGGTCCAGCCTGTGGGTAGGAATCCTGATAGCCGCCGTCTGGATTGCGGAAGGGATTGACGCCCCCCTGCTCAGTCGCATTAGCCTCCCCAATTGCGACATTTCCTCCTGGGATGTCGTTGGTGCGGGGGACGTCGAAACGCGCATCTGCGCGCATTTGACCCGAGTGCAGGCCGTCATGAGGTGCGAGATTCACCTTGACTGGTTCGTTGGTGCGCCAGCCTTGGTTACGGATGAAGCGGCTTAGGCGGTCGCCCATTTCTTCTGCGAGGCGGGGACGCGACTCGGTGAGGCTGGCGTAGTCGCGAGTGCTGACGAGAACCTGGAAGTGGCTTGGGGCTAGGCGCTGCCCCTGTGCATCCGTCATGACGGATTCCTCGGCGTATTGCTTGAGAACCTCGTCGATCTCGGTCGGGACAACCTCTCCGCCGAAGACGCGCGCGAAGCCGTTATCCAACCCGCGCTGAAGCGAGCTGTCAAGCTTCTTGAAACGTCCAAATAGGCTCATTGTCCGTAGTCCTCCTATGTGGTCTTGTGTTTTCCAGTACTGTCTCGTGCCTGTGGCGCAGGGCGTGGAAGCCAATCGACCTATAGGTCGTGGGGCGCCGGAATAGCAGGCTGTACAGTGCAGTCGCTGCTCCGCTGCCGCGAGTTCAAAGCGGAGTGGATCTGCGTGAAAACAGCTACAATGTGAGCATTTAGTTGGCCATTATAAGGGCAATAGTGTTGTGCGTGCATTTTCCCGCAGGTCAAGTGTGTTTTTTGGAAGCGTGCATGCATCGTGCTAGAGTTTCATTTCGTTGCCAGCGAGCATCGTTTTCCTTAAAGGTTTAGCGGTTTTAGCAGGCAAGACAGTGTAAAGACCATGTGTCCTACATAGTCACTCGGGCGAGTGGCGGAATGGCAGACGCGCTGGCTTCAGGTGCCAGTGTCCTTCGGGACGTGGGGGTTCAAGTCCCCCTTCGCCCACAGCAAGCAGTTGAACAAACTGCACTACCGGAGGTAGCAAACCCGTAAGGGAATGTTACCTCCGGTTTCTTTCGTTTTCTGGTGTATAAGAGTCAAGGACTGCGGGTGCGTTGATT
>NZ_JBSQBJ010000021.1:0-33057 GCF_055862885.1 Corynebacterium sp. p3-SID1761
GAAAAGGGGAGTAGCGCGCACAGCGTGCTAATCTGTTCTCAATGGAAATCGCCCAGCTCAGGGAGTTTACCGAGGTGAAAGGGCTCCGCTGTGGCTGTCTCAACTACCGCTTCATAGCAACGATGCGGTTCGAGACAGGTGTGGGCGTCACAAACAATCAGAGAGAAAACTCATGAACGGTCTAGGAGCGACGAAGCGCTTCGGTATTACCTTCCTGGTGCTATCCACGATCGGGCTGATCTTCTCCGCCTTGATCATGCACGACAAGCTGCAGATGGCGCTGAACCCCGACTTCAAGCCAGCCTGCACCTTCAACGAGGTGATCTCGTGTACGGACGTGATGGCCTCGGATCAGGCATCTGCGTTCGGGTTCGCCAACCCCTTTATCGGTCTGATTGGTTTTCCGGTGATGATGACCTTGGCCGTGATGCTCATCGTCGGCGCGAAGCTCCCGCGCTGGATGTGGTACTGCACGCTGGCGGGGTTGGCGCTGGGCGTGGTGTTTGTGCACTGGCTGGCCTATGCTGCGATCTACTCCATCGGCGCGCTTTGCCCTTATTGCATGGCGGTGTGGGCCGCGACGCTGCCGATGTTTGTGATGACCTTGGTGCACATCCTGCGCGAACAGCGTCGTGAAGCGGGGGAGGGCGTTCCTCACTCCGCACTGGGAATGCCACTGCTGGTAATTGTGGCTTGGTTCCTAGCCTTCACCGCACTGATTCTGGATCAGTTCGTGTTCTAACTAGTCTGCCTGCCACCAGTTGTCGTGAGGAACAACCGGCAGATGCCGCTTGTGACGCGACCGGAACCACAGGCCTTCGATGTGCTTAGCGACCTGCGGATCTAGGTCTGCGGCACCATTGGTGCTTTCCAAGTAATCGTCAAGCTGCGTGTACGTCACACCTAGCGCCTCTTCGTCGGGCAGGGCAGGACGATCTTCTTCCAGGTCGGCGGTGGGGACTTTCTGCCAGGTGCTATCGGGGGCGCCGAGGTGCTGCAGTAGGGCTGCGCCCTGTCGCTTCGTGAGTCCCGCCAGTGGCATGAGGTCTGCCGCACCGTCGCCGTGTTTGGTGTAGAACCCCGTGATTGCCTCTGCTGCATGATCTGTGCCTACAACCAATCCGCCGAGTTCGCCGGCGAGCGCATATTGTGCGATCATGCGCTCGCGCGCCTTAATATTGCCCTTGTTGAAGTCGCTGACGTGCGAAATGCCGAGGGCCTCGCTCGTTGCTCGCGCTGCTTCGTCAGTGGCACCCTTAATGTTGACGGTGACGCCCATACTCGGTGCGATAAACTCCAGCGCAATCTGTGCGTCGTCCTCGTCTGCCTGGACTCCATAGGGCAGGCGCACGGCGCAGAAACGGTATGGCTGATCGGCAGCTTGGTCCTTGGCGGCCTGTTCATTGAGGCGATCACATGCTAACTGGCATAGCTTGCCTGCGAGCGTGGAGTCCTGGCCGCCGGAGATGCCCAGCACTAGGGTTCGGGTGCGTGTGGCCTGCAGATAGTTGGCGATGAACTGCACACGACGTTCCACTTCAGCGGCCGGGTCGATAGTGGAGCGAACCCCCAGTTCTTCGACAATGCGCGCGTGCAGAGGGCGCGCATTCGCGGTGTGGGAGGGGCTGGGGATGCCGGTGGACTTTTCAGGTGAAGGGCTCATGCCTTCCGATGCTAGACCGTCCGTCAGCTTATGCACCTATTTGGTTTTGAGTGAGTCGGTGGGTAGACTCATCGTTTGTGTTTGTGCCGGGTGGCATAAGCGGGTTTTTAGCCTGCGTTGCCTGGCGATGTAAAGAAAGTCGATGAGGAAAGGAGCGCCCGATGAAGGTCCGCAAGTCCCTTCGGTCGCTGAAGAACAAGCCGGGCGCTCAGGTCGTTCGTCGCCGCGGTAAGGTCTACGTGATCAACAAGAAGGAACCTCGCTTCAAGGCTCGCCAGGGCTAAAGCCAGAGGGTTCCACCTTCCCCCGTCTTTTCGTTTCAGTGCTCGCGCACTGTTGCGTGAGGCGGGGGATTTTTATTGCTTGGGGGCGGCAAAGACATGGCTTGAGGGGCTTTTGCCAGCTCACAGATGGCTTCTCTGTTTGGCGTAATCCTTGCTTTGAAATTACATGCATGTTTTTCATGTGGCTAGATGTAGTGGTGGGAAAATCTACCACCTGCGAATACTCAACTTGTAACTACTAGATGTAGTGTTCAGTGATTAATTGCGACCCAAAATGTTGTGTTTTTGCGGTTGTCTTACACGCTTGTGATGTGTAGTCTTAAGCAAGTCAACGAGGGGCGCGGTACATAAGCCCCGCCAGACGTACACTGACGAAAACCTACACCGATAGCGCCCATAGAAATCATTGTCGCCGGGCCGAACAATCCGAAGTATTTTTGAAGTATTCAGGAGAATGACAGCCACCATGATCACCGTCTACACCAAGCCCGCATGTGTTCAGTGCAACGCCACCAAGAAGGCTCTCGACAAGGCCGGTCTTGATTACGAACTCGTGGACATCAGCCTCGACGATGAAGCTCGCGACTACGTCATGGCGCTGGGCCACCTGCAGGCACCTGTGGTTGTTGCTGGCGAAGATCACTGGTCCGGCTTCCGCCCCGATCGCATTCGCACCCTGACCGCAGAGGCTGCCTAATCTGCGCGCCAATTGCCTTCACCATCTCCGGTGGAGGCTCTTTTTAGCGCACCACTGACTATGTGCATTGCTGTTTAGGATGAGGCTCAATGCTGATCACGTATTTTTCCTCCACGACAGAGAACACTCACCGCTTTGTACGGAAGCTCGGTCTACCTTCTAGTCGCATTCCACTTAAGCGTAGCGACGCCCCCCTGCTGGTCGACCAACCACATGTCCTGATAGTGCCAACGTATGGCGGGGGAGCAGGGATGACAGGAGAGTTTTCGCGCCCAGTGCCGAAACAGGTGATCAAGTTCCTCAATGTGGAGCAAAACCGTAAGTGGCTGCGCGGCGTGATCGCCTCCGGCAACATCAACTTCGGAGCTGACTTCGGAAAGGCCGGGGAGGTGATCTCCGCCAAGTGCCAAGTTCCCTATCTATATCGCTTTGAACTGATGGGAACCGAGGAGGACGTCCAAAGGGTGCGTGCAGGCTTAGCGGAGTTCGAGACTTCTTTGCGAAACGAAGGACGCTGGGAGTTAGCAAGCTGACACAGCGGGTTGAAAACCCAGCGGAGTAAGAGCTCCGCATCCGCCCCGCGCATGTCCGGGGCACTGATTAGAATCGAAACGAATATATAGGCGCGAATAGACTTTCTTAGCGCGAGTTTTTTAGGAGAACACAAAACACATGACTGGCACCGAGATTGGAAAGACTGTCCAGGAGCCCGTTGACCAGCGGGAGCAGCTGGATTATCACGCTCTGAACGCAATGTTGAACCTGTACAACGACGCGGGAGAGATCCAGTTCGACAAGGATCGTGAGGCTGCTAACCAGTACTTCCTGCAGCACGTGAATCAGAACACTGTGTACTTCCACGACTTGGAAGAGAAGATCAAGTACCTCGTGGACAACGAGTACTACGATCCTGCGGTGTTGAATCAGTACGAGTTCAGTTTCGTAAAGTCCCTGTTTAAGCAGGCTTATGCCAAGAAGTTCCGCTTCCAGTCCTTCCTGGGCGCGTACAAGTACTACACTTCCTATACGCTGAAGACCTTCGACGGACGCCGCTACTTGGAACGTTTCGAAGACCGCGTATGCATGGTCGCACTGGGGCTAGCAGCAGGGGATACCGAGTTGGCGTCGAACCTCGTCGACGAGATCATGGACGGTCGCTTCCAGCCTGCAACGCCCACCTTCCTCAACATTGGCAAGAAGCAGCGCGGGGAGCCGGTGTCCTGCTTCCTCCTGCGCATTGAGGACAACATGGAGTCGATTGGCCGATCCATTAACTCCGCGCTGCAACTATCCAAGCGCGGCGGTGGCGTAGCACTGTTGCTGTCGAATGTGCGCGAGGCCGGTGCGCCGATTAAGCACATCGAGAACCAATCCTCCGGTGTGATCCCCGTGATGAAGCTGCTGGAAGATGCCTTTAGCTACGCCAACCAGCTGGGTGCCCGTCAGGGTGCCGGCGCAGTATATCTCCACGCACACCACCCGGATATCCTGCGCTTCCTGGACACCAAGCGCGAGAATGCGGATGAAAAGATCCGTATTAAGACGCTCTCTCTGGGAGTGGTCATCCCGGATATCACCTTTGAGCTGGCCAAGCGCAATGACGACATGTATCTGTTCAGCCCGTACGACGTTGAACGCGTCTACGGCAAGCCATTTGCCGATGTCTCCATCACCGAGCACTACGAGGAGATGGTGGAGGATCCGCGCATCCGTAAGTCCAAGATCAATGCGCGCGCGTTCTTCCAAACGCTGGCGGAGATCCAGTTCGAGTCGGGCTACCCGTACATCATGTTTGAGGACACGGTGAACAAGGCCAACCCGATCGAAGGTCGTATCACGCACTCCAACCTGTGCTCCGAAATTCTGCAGGTTTCGACCCCATCGGAGTTCAACGCTGATCTGACGTACAAGACCATCGGCGATGACATCTCCTGCAACCTGGGCTCCATGAACATCGCGAAGGCCATGGACTCTGCGGACTTCTCTAAGACCATCGAGACCGCGATTCGCGGCCTGACCGCAGTGGCAGATCAAACCTCCATCGACTCGGTTCCTTCGGTTCGCCAGGGTAACGACAACTCCCACGCCATTGGCCTGGGACAGATGAACCTGCATGGCTTCCTGGGGCGCGAGCACATCCACTACGGTTCAGAAGAAGCTCTGGACTTCACCAATGCATACTTCGCAGCAGTGATGTACGAAGCTCTGAAGGCATCCAACAAGATCGCCCAGGAGCGTGGCGAGAGGTTCCACAACTTCGAAAACTCCGATTATGCCAGCGGCGAGTTCTTCGACCGCTACGATCCGGCGGAGTTTGCACCGAAGACGGAGCGTATCCGCCAAATCATCGGCAACTCCAGCATCCAGGTGCCAACCGCGCAGGACTGGCAACAGCTGAAGGACGATGTGCAGGCTCACGGTCTATACAACCGCAACCTGCAGGCTATTCCGCCGACGGGTTCCATCTCCTACATCAACAACTCCACATCCTCGATTCACCCGATCGCCTCCAAGATCGAAATTCGTAAGGAGGGCAAGATCGGTCGTGTGTACTACCCGGCTCCGTACATGACGAACGACAACCTGGAGTACTACGAGGACGCGTACGAGATCGGCTACGAAAAGATCATCGACACTTACGCAGTCGCGACGAAGTACGTGGATCAGGGCCTATCGCTGACCCTGTTCTTCAAGGACACCGCCACCACGCGCGACATCAACCGTGCGCAGATCTATGCGTGGCGCAAGGGGATCAAGACGATCTACTACATCCGCCTCCGCCAGACGGCCTTGACCGGCACCGAGGTTGAGGGCTGCGTGAGCTGCATGCTCTAAGTGGGGAGGGGAGCGGCCTGCTCTAGGTGGAGGGCGGCCTCCACCGAGCATGAAAAAGCCGACTGGGAGGAATCCCAGTCGGCTTTTGTTATTGGCCGTTGAGTGGCCTTGTTAATGGTTGCTAGCGGTTGCCCAGCTCTGCGTCGATGCGCAGCAGGCCGGAACCATCGTTGCCCACCAGCTTGATGCGGTCGATGATGTTGCTTACTGTAGCTTCCTCCTCGATCTGCTCCTCCAGGAAGAAGTTCAGCAGGTTGCGGGAGTCAATGTCGCCAACCTCGTCGGCGGTCTTCACCAGATCGCGGATCAGTGCGGAGACCTTACGCTCGTGCTCGAGGGAAGCCTCGAAGGCATCCAGCGGGGTGGAGATCTTCAGGGAAGGCATCTCAACAGTCTCGATGTCCACGCGCGCGTCGCGGTCCAGCAGGTGCTGTGCGAACTTCTGAGCGTGCTCGCGCTCCTCATCGGCCTGTGCCTGCATCCAGCTGCTCATGCCGTCGAAGGAGAGGCGGTCCAGCTCATAAGCCAGCTGGGTGTAAACCAGCGCAGCCTGGTGCTCAGCGGTGACCTGTTCATTCAATTGCTTCTGAAACTTCTCGTTGATTTCCATGCAGCTCACCGTACTCAGGGTTTATCCAATCGGCTAGCAAACGCAGGCTACCCTTATATTATCAATGCAGGTCAGAGCCTATTGTATAGTCGGTGAGGCTGTCTTTACTTAGGTTGCCCTGTAAACCAATCCTGACGTGCTCTTTAGGTAGTGACGCCCCCAGCTCCGGGCTGAAATCGGCTCCAGCGCGCGCTGAGGGCGTCATTAAGAAAGACCCCCCAAAATGGGGGTGGTGGCCGAGGGGGGGTGCGTCGCGGAAACGGGGTAACATGGGGCGAAGTGCACAAGCTGAGGGACAGCAAGAAAATCAGCACGTTCTGTGAGAAGGAGACACGTAAGCGATGAGTGCGCACGCACCCCACACTCCCGTACACCGCGTCGACGGCGATCCGGTATCCGCCATCAACTGGAACAGCATCCCAGATGACAAGGACCTGGAAGTGTGGGATCGCCTCACTGCCAACTTCTGGCTACCCGAAAAGGTGCCACTGTCCAACGACGTCCCCAGCTGGTCCACACTAAATGACATGGAGAAGCAGGCCACCATGCGTGTGTTCACCGGCCTGACCATGCTGGATACGATTCAGGGCACAGTTGGTGCAGTAAAGCTGATCGAGGATGCTGCCACTCCACACGAGGAAGCCGTCTTTACGAATATCTCCTTTATGGAGAGCGTTCACGCGAAGTCTTATTCCTCTATCTTTATGACGCTGGCCTCTACACCTGAGATTAACGACGCCTTCCGTTGGTCCGAAGAGAATGAGAAGCTGCAAAACAAGGCAAAGATCATTCTCGACTTCTACGAGGGCGACGACCCGATGAAGAAGAAGATTGCCTCTGTGCTGCTGGAGAGCTTCCTCTTCTACTCCGGTTTCTACCTGCCGATGTACTGGTCCTCGCACGCGAAGCTGACCAACACCGCAGACATTATCCGCCTGATCATCCGCGATGAGTCTGTGCACGGTTACTACATTGGCTACAAGTACCAGCGCGCTCTGGAGAAGGAGACCCCGGAGCGCCAGGAGGAGTTGAAGGAGCACACCTTCGACCTACTGCTGGAGTTGTACGACAACGAGGCACAGTACACCGAGGATCTTTATGACGATCTCGGCTGGACAGAGGACGTCAAGCGCTTCTTGCGCTACAACGCAAACAAGGCGCTGAACAACCTGGGCTACGAAGGGCTGTTCCCGGCGGACGAGACTCGTGTGTCTCCGGCGATCCTCTCGGCTCTGAACCCGGGTGGCGACGAGAACCACGACTTCTTCTCCGGTTCTGGTTCCTCTTATGTAATAGGTAAGGCCGAGAATACGGTCGACGACGATTGGGACTTCTAAACAGCGACTTCTCAACAGCGAGGCAGCACCCCCGAAAACGTGGGTTCTGCTGCTTTGGCCTCGTCCCGGGCTATTGAAAATCGCAGTAACGGGATACTATGTAAACATTCTGTGTCCGTTCTGGTCGGTTATTGACGAAATCGACCACGCGGGAACGGTGCAGACGAAACATTCTTTTGGGTGGCTTGCCTGAAGGATCCTGTGAGTTAGCTAGAGCTTGCAGGTGAATAAAGGCAGGTCACGCGTAGTCAGGAGGAAGAATATGACCGCAGTAGCGCCAAGGGAAAGCCATGAGGTTTCCCCGGCTCGGCCTGCGCCTTTCGGTGAGGTGCCACGTGGCAACCTCGCATGGAAGATGCTGACCACGACCGACCACAAGCTCCTGGGCATCATGTACCTAATCATGTCCTTCACCTTCTTCATGATTGGTGGCTTGATGGCCCTGTTGATCCGTATTGAGCTCTTCGAGCCGGGTCAGCAATTCCTGTCCAACGAGCAGTTCAACCAGCTGTTCACGATGCACGGCACGATCATGCTGCTGCTGTACGGCTCTCCGATGGTGTTCGGTTTCGCGAACTACATCATGCCGCTACAGATCGGCGCCCCTGACGTGGCTTTCCCCCGTCTGAACGCCTTCGGCTTCTGGATGACCACCGCTGGTGGTGTCGTGATGCTGCTCGGCTTCCTGACTCCGGGTGGTGCAGCAGACTTCGGTTGGACGATGTACATGCCGCTGGCAGACGTTACGCACTCTCCGGGTGTGGGCTCTGAACTGTGGATCCTGGGTGTCGGCGTCGGTGGTATCGGTACCATCGCCTCCGCCGTGAACATGATCACCACCATCCTGTGCCTCCGCGCACCGGGTATGACCATGTTCCGCATGCCGATCTTCACCTGGAACATCTTCGTTACCTCTCTGCTGGTTCTGCTGATCTTCCCGCTCCTGACTGCAGCTGCACTTGGTGTGTTCTACGACCGCAAGCTGGGTGGCCACATCTACGACGCCGGCAACGGTGGCGCTATTCTGTGGCAGCACCTCTTCTGGTTCTTCGGTCACCCTGAGGTGTACGTCCTGGCACTGCCGTTCTTCGGTATCGTGTCTGAGGTTTTCCCGGTGTTCTCCCGCAAGCCGATGTTCGGCTACGTTGGCCTGGTGTTCGCAACCCTGTCGATTGCTGCACTGTCCATGGCTGTGTGGGCACACCACATGTTCGTGACCGGCGCCGTGCTGCTGCCGTTCTTCTCCTTCATGACGTTCCTGATCGGTGTGCCGACCGGTATGAAGTTCTTCAACTGGCTGGGCACCATGTGGAAGGGTCGCCTGACCTTCGAGACCCCGATGGTCTTCGCCATTGGCTTCTTCGCCACCTTCCTGTTCGGTGGTCTGACCGGTGTTATGCTGGCCTCCCCGGCGCTGGACTTCCACGTTTCGGACTCCTACTTCGTGGTCGCTCACTTCCACTACACCCTGTTCGGTACCGTGACCTACGCTTCCTTCGCAGGCGTTTACTTCTGGTTCCCGAAGATGACCGGGCGCATGCTGGACGAGAAGCTGGGCAAGATCCACTTCTGGCTGGTCACCATCGGCTTCCACACCACGTTCTTGATTCAGCACTGGCTGGGCAACATGGGTATGCCGCGTCGTTACGCTGACTACCTGCCGACCGATGGTTTCACGACCCTGAACCAGGTCTCCACCGTGGGTGCCTGCATCCTGGCGATCTCGATGATCCCGTTCCTGTGGAACGTGTTCAAGTCCTACCGCTACGGCGAGGTCGTTACCGTGGACGATCCGTGGGGCTACGGCAACTCCCTGGAGTGGGCAACCTCCTGCCCGCCCCCGCGCCACAACTTCACCTCCATGCCTCGTATCCGCTCCGAGCGTCCGGCGTTCGAGTTGCACCACCCGCACATGGTTAAGCGTATGCGCGACGAGGCTCATGTCGGTCGCCACTTCTAAATGCACAGTCTGGTGACGCCACCTCACCTCTGCGACTGCCCAGCGCAGTCGCTAGGTCCCTGGCGGCCGAGCAGGTAGAGGCTGCAATACCGCTTCCTCCTCTGGAAGTCGCACACTGAATCCACACCCTAACTACGCAGGGTGTGGATTTTCGTATGTCCGCAGGTTTAGTGAAAGCCCTCGGAAGCTCCATGACTTAGATGAAGAATGTCGTTAGATTGAGAACTTGCTAAATGAAAATGGAGAACAATAAACAAAAGGGCAGGTCAAACGCTTTCGATTTTTGCCACGCGTGATCTTGCGCGGGCAGATTCCCGATTCAGCGACATTATGGTGCTGAATCGTGGTGATTGTGGTGGGGCCTAAGACCTCCAAGATCGCGCCTTCCACATCGCTACAAAAAAGACGCCGAAACTACTGCGAGTTTGAAGGTGGGGAGCGTGAAATGGTGAGCTGTTCAGGTTCAGTTATCACTTCTCGTAGGGAAGTGGGACAATATAGCCCGTGACTACCTCAAATAACGCCAGCAACTCCAACTCTCCCGCCAATCAGCAGTCGTCCACGTCGTCCCAGGCCGCCTCGCGCGCTGCACTCGCCGACGATCCGCACTTCGAGATCGCCCTGGAGGACACCCTGCAGGAAGGCTTAGCTCCCAGTGTCATCACGGTCACCGGCCCCGATCGGCCGGGCGTATCCGCGGCCTTCTTCCGCGTACTATCCTCCTACGGGGTTCAACTCCTCGACATTGAACAGTCAGTCTTCCGAGGAAAGCTATCGCTGGCGGCGCTAGTGGGCGTCGGACAAGAAGACCTAGAGCCTCTCGGCGAAGGGCTGGAGGAAACTCTCGCATCCTATGGAATGCGAGTCAGCGTGGAAGCCGACGATAATCTGTCGAGCACGCGCCCGCACTCGACGCACGTGATGGTCGTGCTGGGGCGTCCGCTGACTGCGACTCATATTTCCCGCATCGGCCAAACTCTGGCTGACTACGGTGCGAACATCGACACGATTACCGGTATTGCCGACTACCCAGTCACTGGGCTGGAGCTGAGCCTTACAGTCGCCAACCCAGCACCCGGTGGCGGTGTGCCCCTGCGCAAGGCACTTGCAACGCTCACGACGGAGGTAGGAGTGGATATCGCTATCGAGCGTGCGGGGTTGTCCCGCCGCGCCAAGCGCCTCATCTGCTTCGATGTTGATTCGACCCTTATTCAGCACGAAGTCATTGAGATGCTGGCCGCCTACGCAGGCCGCGAAGCGGAGGTTGCCGCGGTCACAGAACGCGCCATGCGTGGCGAGTTAGACTTCGCTGAATCTCTCCACGAGCGCGTCAAGGCACTGGCCGGTTTGGAAGCCTCAGTGGTGGAGAAAGTAGCACGTGACATTCAGCTGACCCCCGGTGCCCGCACGACTATCCGCACCTTGAAGCGCTTGGGGTACAAAACGGGTGTGGTTTCCGGTGGTTTTATCCAGGTCATCGAACCACTGGCACGCGAGTTGGACCTGGACTTCGCCCGCGCCAACACCCTTGAAATTATTGATGGCAAGCTTACTGGTCGGGTCATCGGCCCTGTGATCGACCGCCAGGCCAAGGCTGAGAGCCTGAAGGAATTTGCTTGGTCCAACGGAATTAAGTTGAACCAGACCGTCGCCGTAGGCGATGGTGCCAACGACATTGACATGCTGTCTACCGCGGGTCTGGGCATTGCGTTCAATGCAAAGCCAGCGCTCAAGGAGATCGCCGATACCTCGGTGAACTACCCCTTCCTCGATCAGGTGCTGTTCATCCTGGGGATTTCCCGCCACGAAATCGAGGATGCGGATCTACGCGACGGTACTTACCGCCGCGTACCTATCGTCGAAGATTAATTGACGCCGTCGCGCTCGCGGAGCTCGCGGCGAAGGATCTTACCGGTGGAGGACTTGGGGATTCCCTGCACGAATTCCACAATGCGAATCTTCTTGTAGGGAGCCACGCGCTCCGCAACGAAATCCATTACCTGCTGCTCGTTGAGTGCAGATCCTCGCTGGGCAACAACGAATGCCTTCGGCAGCTCTTCACCATCTGAAGCGCGATGTACGCCGACGACGGCGGCATCGGCGATCTCGGGGTGGCTCAACAGTACGGACTCTAGCTCTGCGGGCGGAACTTGGTAGCCCTTGTACTTGATCAGCTCCTTCAAGCGATCCACAATATGGACGTTGCCCTCTGGATCGGAGTTAGCCAGATCGCCAGTGCGCAGCCAACCGTCGCCCGGTAGCGCGGCTGCGGTTTCCTCCGGCTTGTTAAGGTATCCGGCCATAATCTGCGGGCCGCGAACCCAGAGCTCACCGACCTCGGAGACACCCTCCGCGGGCAGCGGGATCTCTTCCAGGGTTTCCGGATTCACCAGCTTGCTTTCCGTGTTTGCGCAAGGCTTGCCGATGGAACCACGGTTAATGTCCTTGGATACGTTGGCATGTGCCAGCGGTGAAGTCTCAGTCATGCCATAGCCCTGCTGCACATGGATGCCCAGGCGCTTTTCCAACGCCAAGGCCAGTTCCTCATCCAATGTCGCAGCTCCGCTAAAGAAGCTGCGCATTTGAGAAAGGTCGTAGTTATCCACCATGGGGTGCTTGGCCAGCTGGACTGCAATAGGCGGCGCGATCAGAGTAAACGTTACCCCGAACTTCTGGTGGTGCTCCAGGAAGCTCTGTAGCTCGAAGCGCGGTACAACGACCAGCGTGGCGCGCTGCGCCAATGCCAGGTTCACCAGAGCGGTCAGACCGTAGATGTGGAAGAACGGCAGCACGGCGTAAACCTTGTCCTCCGGGCGCACAAGGTGAATGTCTTGCCCCTGCTGTACGTTCGCAACCAACTGACGGTGCATCAAACGCACTCCCTTTGGCAACCCGGTGGTACCAGAGGAGTAGGGGAGTACTGCCAGATCCTCATCCGGGTTAATCTCCACCGCGGGAGCCGTGCGGCGCTCCGCCATAATCTGTTGCATGCCCTTCGATGTATCCAGGAAGACGATGTTGTCCTCCTCGATTCCTGCATCCTTAGCCCTCTGAGCCGAGGCGTCACCAAGCGCGGCAACGGTGAGCAGCATCTTCGCGCCAGAGTCCTTCACCTGCTCCGTCACGCTTTCCGGCGTAGAAAGCAGAGATAGGGGAGAAGGAACTGCACCAATGCGCCACAGGCCGTACGCTGCGACGATAAAGTTCAAGGAGTTGGGAAGGTGTAGCGCTACTACGTCTCCCTTTTTGATGCCCTTGCTGGCTAGCCAGCCCGCCGTGGACTCAATGTAGTTCTGCAGCTGGGCAAACGTCGTTTCGGAGCCATCGGCAATGTCGATGACGGCGACCCGGTCTTCCTCCTCGGTGGAGAGGTTGCCGAAGATGTAATCGTAGAGCCCCAGCGGGCTGAGTTCGATGTCTGGGCGGTCGCTCTTAATGGGCATTGCGGCGGGCTCCTATCCGTACGCGGTTGTTCTTCCTCCCCACTCTAGTCGTCGTATGCTGTTACCGGCGTCACTTCTTTGGTTTTGGTTGTCTAACGTTTGGGTTGGTGTTAAACCAACCAGCTGGTCATCAAGGTTTTCCTGTTGAACTATGTGCAACATGGTGCATAATCTTTTAAAGCAGTTCTTTTATTGCTCGCGGGAACCTTCTGCCTGCCGCATGCATTACATAGCTGTCCTGAAGCGGTTTTCTGCTACCTGCATGACCAGCTTCAGTGCAGTCTTGTTGTTTCGCTGTTGTTGGTGGAAAGGAGGTGAACGATGAGCGACTCGATCGATAACGGAGGACACATGGTTGGCCCATCCGCTGGCGCCGAGGCAGACACCCCAATTCTGCCCTCCCTGGAGGAGCTTTTCGGCAACGACGCTCAGCTAGGCTCGGGATCCGGTTTTTCGGAACAGGAGCTCGACGACATGTTTAACCAAATGTTTGACGTGGCTGTCGACCCGAATACCGAGATGCCAGAGGGGGATCTCATCCCCGATTTGGATTCCTTCCCCGCGGAGGATGCTTCTGACGAAGTTGACCTTACGGATCTCGACGGTTCTTCTTCGACTTTGGATGACGCCACCTCGGTGGACGATCTCCCCAGAGAGGCTTCGGATAGTAACCCCGATACTGGCGATGAACTTCCAGACGATCTGACCGCTGGCACGGAAAGTCAGGAGGCTCCGGATGATCCGGCTGCCACGGACGATCTGGAGGGTCTCAACGATCTGGGCGACGGCCTGGATGGTGACCTTGATGATGCATACAGCGATCATTATGAGGACGATCACCCCGACGATCTGACCGACCTCAGCGGAATGTAAGGGGTGGCGGAATTGTCGACTAGCAACACCGTAAGGCAAGAACTCACCCGCGACGAGGAGCGCGACCTGCTGGCCAAAGCCCATGAGGGTGACCAGCAGGCTTTTGCGCGCCTGGCGCGCCAGGCTTGGGGGAGGATGTTTTCTGTTTGCTTGTCCATTACGGGCAATCGCGCTGACGCAGAAGATGCCCTGCAAAACGCTTTGACTTCAGCGTGGAAGAACATTGAGAAGTTTGATGGACGCGCGCGGTTCTCCACGTGGGCGTACCGCATTGCCTCTAATGCAGCGCTGCAGATCGTCCGCTCGCGCCGGGATGTGCCGGAGGAAGACGCAGGTGCGGATGAGGTCGCTCTGACCCCGGAGGTGGGGTCTCAGGTGACCTCTGCAATGGTTGTTCGAGAGGCGCTAGCTCAGTTGCCGGATGATTTCCGTGAAGTCATCGTGCTGCGGGAATACACCGGCATGAGCTACCAGGACATTGCTGCCCACCAGGGGATTCCGATTCAAACGGTCAAATCACGCATTAACCGTGCCCGTGCGAAGCTAAAGGCGGCATTGGTGGAGGCTGGCGTCACTAGCGCATAGGTAGGGCGGCCTCCTCGACTCACCAAGTCCCCTTTACGTTCCCCTCAAGAAAGTAATAGCCCCACAACGCTGAACACGTGCTCGGCGTTGTGGGGCTCTAGTTCGTGGAAACGGCTAGCCCTGTGGCATGAGGTTGAAGAACTTCAGCATTTCCTTGGTTTGATCCTCGGTTTGATCGATCTGCCCATGGATCACGATGGCTGCCTTTTTCTCCGGGTACCAAGCGAGGGCATCGGGAATCGAGTATTTGCCACCGGAATAATAGATGATTTCAGGCCAGCCATTGCCTGCTTGCTGCAGAGTCTTGCCCTTTAATGTTGAGCTCTGGGCGTGGTCGTAGACCTTCTGACCATCGTCACCAGTTTGAATGTACTTAAAGCCGGTGTACATCGACTCGGAAGAGTGATCCTTGACAGAACTACTCTCGGGGAGGCAAGAATACATCTCCGTATCCATGGATTCGAACGCATCACTGAGGGAGAAGGGCTTTTTAGCCTTGGTATCGCAGCTAGTTAGGCGGTTGTAGAAGCCTGTCGGCATATAGTCTTTAACATCGGGCAGGAGGGAACTCAGTGGCTTGTAAGAGTCCGACTCGTACGGCGTACTCGTTGGGGTGTAAGGGCTAGCCTCAGTAAAGGGCGGATTTCCTCCGTCGTCACCACTTCCGTTTCCATCATTGCCACCACTGCTGAAAACGACGAATCCTACGGCCACGACCACTGCGAGGATTGCCAGGCACGCCGTGACCACCACCGGAGTGTTGGACTTCTTCGATTTCACTGCGCTAGCGGAAGTATGAGAACCGGCGAAGTTGCTAGGGCCGTAGGAATTGACCGAACTTGGAGCGAAAGCCGCGGTCTGCGGCGGACGGCTGAACGATTGCGTCGCGTTGGACGTGCCTTGGTGAGAACCGCTATTCGGACTCTGAGTCGGGTTCTGATATGGGCGGGACATGCCGGGAGAAGTTGCCGGATCAGGCTGGCCGGGGCGTGCAGCAGCTGCCGCAGCACCGGCACCGGCACCTGCATTGGCAGCGCTGGTATGTCCAGCGGAACCACCCGGGCGCATGCCTTGAGCCGGAGCGCCACCGGTAAACCCACGCAGCGTCGCAGCCAGTGCGCCGCGGCTCACCACGGTCTTCGGGTCGTCGAGCGTCATGACCGTGCCGACTTCACCCAGCCGATCCTGAACAAATGGAATACGCGACGATCCGCCGGTCATGTAAATCGGGGTCTTCGTGGAATCGACGCCCGCTTGGGTCAGAGCAGCACGGGTCAACTCGACGCAACGCATAATGGATTGCTCAATGATGCCGTTGAACTCGTCGCGGGTGATCAGCAAGTCGGTTTCCCCGTGGGGAGTAGAAACGCTGATCGTTGCGGAGGAGGTATCTGACAGGATCTCCTTGGCCTCGCGAATACTGGATTCCAGTGCATGCACCGTGGTGATCGGGGAGGAGCGCACGTAGTCAGCCAGATCCGGGTCATCGTGTTCCAGCTGATCCAGAACCCAGCGGTACATCAGGTTGTCGATTGTGCGGCCGCCGAGGCTGTTATCGCCCTTGGCCGCCACGACCTCGAAGTTGCCGTCCTGCTTCGCCTGCAGCACTGCAATGTCCAAGGTGCCGCCACCGAAGTCAAACACTGCGACGTGCGAGCCTGGCGAGACGGACTGTTGCGAGGCGTAGTGGATAGCAGCAGCGCGCGGCTCGGAAAGCACGCGCAGGTTCTGTTCCGGAATACCTGCGGCGACGGCACTTCGCTTCAGCTGATCCACGGAGTGCGCAGACCAGGCCTCCGGGTGAGTAAGGGTGACCGTCGCGGGATCCTGGTTGGCGTGCTGGGCCTTGCCAGAGCGAAGTACGGCACCCAGCACGGAGCCCACAACCTTCGTCAGTGGGAGATCGCGAGCTGCGAGCTGTACCTCGTCGTGGTCGATGTAGCGCTTCGGGCTGAGGAGCAGGCGCGAGGGATCACGACGGCCACGAGCCAGGGCGGAGTCACCATTAAGCAGTTTCGGTTCGCCATCGTTGGCGGCATGGGCGCCGGTCGAGGAATCGAGAAACACCGCAGAAGGCATAATGTTGGAGCGGTGCGTCAACGCGAGGGCAGTGATGTCTCGACCCATCGGGCTTTGGTGCGCGGCAGCCGTATTCGAGGTTCCGAAGTCGATTGCCAGGTGCCATGCGTTGGTCATGAAAAGTACAGCTCCTGAATTACATGTTTTTAAGGCATAAGTAGCTTACACTGTAACGCCTTATCTGGCGCTTAATGTGTTGCTTGCAATGCCGATTGGAAAGAACCCAGCAGACGTTCGCGCGCCTCGTCTTCCGCCGCAGACAGCGGAGACATGGACATTTGCTGGAGTTCCGCGATTTGATTTTCAATTGCATCACGGACTTGCTCGATCGGCGTTTCGCGAGGCAATCTCACGGTTTCGGCGGGGTGGCCGGCTGTCACTGCGGCTCGAAGCAGCGGAAGAAGGCGCGAATCAGGGGTGGTTGCATACGTATTGCGGTAGCTGCGGTACAGCATGACGAAGTGCATTCCCGGCTGAGCCAGGGTCACCGACTGCACCCACCGCACGTGCTGGAGGTCTGGGTGGTTGGAGGCCAGGTCGTCCAACACATCCAGCATTCTTGCTGCGCGCTGAAGTACAGCGAAGTAGGTGATGTCGCCGGTGAGGAGGTGCACGAGCTCCGACACGCCGGAAGTTTCTACCATCCAGTTCACAAGTGCAGGCGCTCCGCCCTCGGCGGCGATGCTGCGCCCAGCAAACACACCGTATTCACCCATGACGTCCAGGAGATTGTCGCGGGTAGTTGCCGTGAAATTCGGCACGATCTGGGACGGATCTTCGGCCTCTAAAAGGTCAAGCAGCCCTTCTCGATCCAAATGCGCCAACATGCTTAACTGTCGAGCCACTTCGCCAGTGACCTTGCCCGTCAGTGCCGATTCGGCCATCAGACCCGAGAGCGGAATGGTGCGCTGCACCGTGCTCACCAGCTTCTTTTGAATACTGTCGGCGTGCTGGCGCGCGTGCTGCAGCGGATCGATAGGGCCGAAAGCACCGGAGCCGAAAGAATCCGCACGGGAAAGGATGCCCACTGTATTAAGGGGCGTCATACCCAACTGGGAAAGGAACTGCTTTTCGTCTTCGCGCGGCGCGGAGTCCGACAAAAAGACAAGGCAGTCGGCCCAACCACTTGCACGGCGCGTATCCTGCTGCCCGTCGACGAGAACCCGGCGCGTGCGTTCTTCGTTTTCTACCGTCAGAGTGGCAGTACCAGGCGTATCGATCAGGGTGAGTTCTTCTAGCCGTCGGTTGGGCAGGAACTGGTCAATATAGTCGACTTGGTTAAGCGGTACCCCAAGGGCGTTCAACGGACCGTTGTTGAGCGGTACGCGGAGAACCTGCCCGTCGACAGTGTGAATCTCGGCGCGGGCGGGCGCGCCGCTGTGATACATGCTGACAGCCATGGTGCATTCCAGGGCACCGGTGGCGGCAATGAGATTCTCGGTAAGTGCATTGACCAATGTGGACTTACCGGACTTCAAACGACCAACAATGGCTACTCGCGGCGGGCGCGTAACCATGAGGCGCAGCTCATTGGCGCGGGCGGCGAGATCCGGTGAACCGCCGGCTAAGGCATCCACCGCCTGCGTTAGCAGCAGGGTCAGGTCGGACACACGCTGGCTCAGGTGCGCAGAGGCCGACCGAATCTGATTCTCCTGGGTCATCTACGTTCCCTCCTTACATTCTGGCTGGTGCTGATACCGGTGCCTTGTTGAGCAATTCGGGAGCCCGACCGTGCCTTCAGAGTTTCCAGATGCTCGTCCAGCTCGCTAATGGTCTGATTGACGATATCCAAGTTCTTTTTCAACCGGGAGATTGTCTGTTTGCGCTGGGCTTCGGACTCGCGGGCGATCTTTTGGGCGGATTCGATCTTGCCCTGCAGGTTGCGCTGCTCGTGTCGGATGGCGGAACGATGACGCAGCAGGATCTCCGTCCTGCCCGTGGTAATGGTGATGTCGATCATGCGGTTGATGGACGTGCGAGTCGTCGCGATGGTCTCGCGCAACCAAGACAGCAGATACTGCTTACCGTTGCGCATCGCGCGATAGCCCATGTTCACGCCGATCCAGGCAGCCGCGGCAACTGGTGCGAAGGGGATAACCACCGTCAGTGCACCCGCACCCACCAGGCCCATGGTCAGCATCGACGGATCCACCAACCCCGTGGTCTTCTTTTCCACATCATGACTCAGCGACTGCGGCGGAGCCATCGCGGCGAAGATTTGCTGCTGCACCTGGTCCACCATGTCCTGACGGCCTTGGAACAATTGGTTGGCGCGTGCCAGAACCTCGCCGACCATCGACATCACGGTTCGCTCCATGATTTGCCGCAGCTCGATCTCAATTTGGCTGGTAAAGACCTGCGGTTTACTGCGCAAAACGCGCATTCCTTCGGAGTTAATGCGGTTTGTCCAACGCGTCTTCACATCCGTCAGCGCCGCGTCCATTCCAGCGGAAACCTTGTTGCGGCTCAGCTGAATATCGCGCATGAAAAGCTGCTCCCACTCGCTGGTGGAATCGCGGAAAGCTTCCAGTCTGCGCTTTTCCACCTCGAGCTCCCCGACGGCGTCGCTTGTTTTGTCGTATAGCTTGATGTCGCGCTGGATGTCAGTCGTGATCGTCTGCATCGTGGACTTGGTGATCTCCAGCGCGGTGACGGTGCCGAGGTTGCCCGGCGAGTTCACATGATTGATGATCTGTTGACGCAGCTCAGCAATGCCGCACCGGCGTTCGATCTCTCTTCTTTTTTCTGGTGACGCCAATTCCGCCGCGTCCAATGCCCGCAACGAGGACACACCAATGACTGGGATATCCAGCCCCAAGTGCTCGGCGATAAGGCGTTGGTCATCGGCGACGATGGAACGCCAGCGGCGAACATTCTTGTCCGTCTTGGTGACTGCAACGATGACGCTTCCGACCTGCTCGCGTGCACGGCGCAAGATATCCATTTCTGGTGCGGTGATCGGAGTGGACGCATCGCAAACCATAAGCAACACGCCGGCGTTGCGGGCTTCAGTGAGGGAGGCTGCCACCGCATGCTCATCGAGTCCGCCTACGCCAGGGGTATCAATGATTGTCACTTTGCCCAGACCAGAGTAGGGAACTAGCAGCTCAGCGGCGCTCGGAAGAGAGGCTACTTCCTTACTATCTTTCGGAGCTTGGTTGATGGCATCAACGGCCTCCTGGGTTACCCAGTTCTTCAGCTCAGATGGGTCAATCGGATCATGTTTCGTGCCGCGTACAAGACGTGCCAGCACTGGTTGGTCGTCACCTTGGTCGGGTTCCGTGTGAATGCGAATTGGGGCGCTGGTCGTGGTAATGACGTCCACTGGAAGTAAATCGCGCCTGCCAACCAGGGCATTGACGAGGGAGGATTTGCCACGCTTGACCTCGCCGATGATAACGACGGCTGAGGTGCGGTACTTCGCATTGACGAGTCTTTGTACACGATCCGCAACATCGTGCATCTTGTATTTTCTGGCGATGGTGGCCCCGCGTTCGACGCTGGCCTGAGGTGAGCGGCCCGACGCGTTCAAGGTGGGGGTCACGGTAATAATCGCCTTTCTGCTTGGTGTGCAAATGCCATTCTAGTATGCCGACAAACTATGGCTTCGGGAATCTGCAAGGTTCGGGTTGTTTGTTATTACCCCCGAAATTACGTTTCGGATTCAATTGCAGGAAATGGTCGAAGAGCAGGGATAACAGTGGATTTGGGGTGAGGGGGCGTCCAGAACAAATACCCCCAAGGAACATCTGCTGGGGGTTGGCCATTCAATAACCGACAGGCAGCGAGAAAGAGCCTGAAGGATACTAAGAGCAACACTGCAAGCCACGCACCCGGCTACAGATACTGAAAGGAAACACACACAATGTCCAACGAGAACCTGAACAACGGCAACACCGGCAACAACAACGGCATGACCACCCCCGGCAACGCTGGCAGCGCGGAGCACTCCCTGGGCCGCTGGGACGTACTGGACGCTAACGGCAACATGGTTGAGGGCAACATCGTCGGTGCACAGGACACCAACGGTGACGGCGAGAAGGACACCTACCAGGTAGACATCAACGGCGACGGTCGCCCGGATGGCACGGTCTACGACAAGGACGGCGACAAGGTGACCGACCGCGCGGAGATGGACTACGACCAGGACGGTATCGTCGACACGGTCTACCAGGACATTGACGGTGACGGCGTGGTCGACCACGTGGAATCGGACACCACCAACGACGGCATGATGGACACCAAGGCAACCGACTACGACA
Organism: Corynebacterium sp. p3-SID1761; assembly: GCF_055862885.1. Lineage (NCBI taxonomy): Bacteria > Bacillati > Actinomycetota > Actinomycetes > Mycobacteriales > Corynebacteriaceae > Corynebacterium > Corynebacterium sp. p3-SID1761. Next base: position 20,629 of record NZ_JBSQBJ010000021.1, read on the forward strand.
GCGACGGTGCGACCGACAACGTGAAGTTTGACACCAACGCCGACGGAGAATACGACGTCACTGCTTACGACTACGACAGCGACGGCAAGGTTGACAGCGTTGGTTACGATACCGACGGCGACGGGATCTCCGACTACTCTGAGTATGACTCTGACGAGAATGGCATCATCGACGGCTCCTACGGTGAGGGTGCTCCGACCGCAGCACAGAAGGCCGTAGGCGACGACATCTGGAACTCCACGGGTGGCGCCGGCGCGCCGGCTGGTCAGACGCAAGCGCAGGGTGCAGCTCCGGAAGCGGCGGCAGCACCGGATGCAGCTGCTGCTCCGAAGGAAGAGGCGCCGAAGGAAGAGGCGCCGAAGGAAGATGCCCCTAAGGAAGAAGCACCGAAGGAGGCCTCCGAGGGCGACGCACCGGCAGACGCTGCAGGTGCAGCTGGTAGCTCCAACCTGCAGTCCACCGGCGCAGGCGAAACCGCTCCGGACGGCGGGGAGTACGTAGACCTGGATGGCGACGGCCTCTCTGACGGCATTACCTACGACAGCGACAACGACGGCAAGATCGACACTGTTGAGCTGGACACCGACGGCGACGACCAGGGTGACACTGTCTACCTAGACACCAATGCCGACGGTCGGGTCGACCAGGCGCACGAGGACATCGACAACGACGGCTTGACCGACGAGGCTCTGCTGGACAACGACTTCGACGGCATCGGCGACTCCAAGGTTCACGACTACGACAACGATGGCGTATACGAGTCCTCCGAGGACGTATACACCGAGGACGTTGCCCCGACCATCGATGACCTGCTCGGCGGCGGCGCAGACCAGCCGGCACCAGCTGGCGACGACAGCGCAGACCTGGCCTAAGACCTAGCCTGAGGAAATAGCTGGCGCCAGCCAGTTAGTCCGCAACAAGGCGGCGCAGTGCACCCCGCACTGTGTCGCCTTTTGTTGTGTACCAAAAATCTGGCATGGAACGGCGTATGTAGCTGCCGTAGCGTTTTGTCTCCAGGCGCTGATCCAGCACTGCTACCACACCGCGATCGTCGACCGAACGCAGCAGTCGGCCAGCGCCCTGAGCCATAAGTAGAGCTGCGTGGTTCGCTGCAACCTCCATAAAGCCGCTGCCACCGCGTTGGTCGGCAGCTTCTTGCCGAGCCTGCTGAAGTGGATCGTCGGGTCGGGGGAAGGGGATGCGGTCGATGAGTACAAGGGAAAGCGACTTGCCCGGTACATCCACACCCTGCCACAGCCCTAGAGTGCCGAAGAGGCACGCTGACTGGTTCTTGCGGAATTTCTCCACCAACGTGGACATCGAATCCTCACCTTGCAGCAGGATGTCGTAGGGTACCACCGTGCGCAGCTGGTCGGCCATGTCTTCGGCAGCGCGCCTGGAGCTGAAAAGCCCCAGGGTGCGTCCGCCCGCGGCGTTGATGAGCTGGGCGGCTTCGTCTACGGAGGCATCGCTGGCGCCGTCGCGCCCCGGTGGTGGCAGATGCCGGGCGACGTAGAGAATGCCGTGGGTGCGGGCATCAAAGGGCGTGCCGGCATCTAGCGTGGCGGTGTTCTTGGGAAGTCCCCAGCGAGCCAGCATGGATGTGAACTTTCCTCCCAGAGCCAGCGTGGCCGAAGTGAGGATTACCGTGTTGCGGCCAAAAAGTCGTTGGCGCAGCAGGTCCGCTACGCTCAGCGGGGCAACGCGCACCACATGCTTTGGATCATGCGTGCCGGGATCAGCTGTGTACCAGACCACGTCTTCGCCGAGGAGATCCTCAGCGGTCGTGCTGTCCTCGCCCTGGGGATCATCAGTACCCTCGCCGACGCGAGAGGCATTGAGGATCCGCACGCACGTATCGTTGAGTTCCTCGGTCGCCACAATCACCGCCAGCCGTTCGGCGGCCTTTTGCGAATCATTCGCAAACTCGGATGCGGGAATGCCGCTGACCTGTCGGTTCGTTTTCCATGCCGCATCTCGCAGGGCTGCGAGCGGCACCTGTAGGTTCTCCGGCACCCCCGTCCAGCGCCCCTCGATGCCCGTGCCGAAACGGTCGTTGCTTTTGGACGCCGCCGTCTCCGTCTTCAGCGCCTCAGTCCACCTGTCACCTGCTTCGGCTAGGGCATCCCCTGCGGCATCGGCACCGGACACTGTCAACTTCGCAGCGCGCTTCGCCAGCACGGCGATGGAGGTGGGGGAGAGTTCCGCTGTGGCGACGGAGGTAATACGGTCTTCTAGTTCGTGGGCTTCGTCCACGATGACGGTGTCGTGATCAGGCAACACGGGGGCGTCCACAAGAGCGTCAATCGCCAGCAAGGCGTGGTTGGTGACGACGATGTCGGCGTCTGCGGCGCGATTCCGGGCGCGCTCAGCAAAGCACTGTTCTCCAAAGGGACAGCGAGTAGCACCGAGGCATTCGCGGGAGGAGACACTGACCTGGCGCCAAGCACGGTCGCTCACGCCTTGGGGAAGGTTATCGCGGTCGCCATCTTCAGTTTCTCCTGCCCATTCGTGCAGGCGGGCGACCTGCGCACCGGTGGCGGAGAGCTGCGAGCGATCCAGCAGGGATTCTTCGGCTTCCTCCACGCCGCTATCGGTCTGTGCATTGGAGACCTTGTTGAGGCACAAGTAGTTGCCACGCCCTTTTTGGATAGCGAACTCCAAAGGGCGGGGAAGCTCCGGTTCGAGAGCCTTAGCCAGGCGTGGTAGGTCACGTTCCACGAGCTGGCGCTGCAGAGCGATCGTCGCGGTGGAGACGATAACGGGGTACGCGGAATCCATGGCCGCGGCGATGCTGGGGATCAGATAGGCCAGGGACTTACCGGTACCGGTGCCGGCCTGCACCGCAAGGTGGTGTTCCTTGTCTATCGCATCGGCTACGGCGGTGGCCATTTTCTGCTGTCCGGGGCGCGGAGCCCCGCCGAGGTCGGCGACGGCGAGGCCCAGCAGGTCGAGGACGTTGGAGGTCATGCGAACCTTTAAGCCTTGATGTGGCGTACCTGCAGGGCGGGCTCGTCACGGGTGAGGGCAAGGCCTTCCCACGGCAGAGACACGAGCTGCTGGGCGCAGTGGGCGCGGGACTCTTCCAAGGTGTGCAGCCCTTCCACCAGCTCGCCATCGCGAACCATCGGGATGGTTAATTGGGTGCTGTTAAGTCCATCAGCTTGGGGCAGCTCGCTACCCATGGGGAAGGTGACTTCCTCCACAGCAGTGCCGGACGGGCGGCTAAAACGTGCAGCGTCCTTCGCCCCGCCCAGGCTGGCCTTGCCGCGAGAGCGCTTGGCGACGGGCACTCCGTCGACCTCCACAAGCTTGTAGACCAATCCAGCGGTCGGTGCACCGGATCCCGTAACCACCGAGGTGCCGACGCCAAAGGAATCCACAGGCTCGCTGCGCAGCGCGGCAATGGAGAACTCATCCATGTCGGAGGACACAACGATCTTGGTGTTAGTTGCTCCAAGCGAATCTAGCTGGCGGCGCACGCGCCGGGTAAGCACACCGAGATCACCGGAATCGATGCGCACGGCGCCGAGCTCGGTGCCGGCTGCGGCGATGGCGTTGTCCACGCCTTGGGTGATGTCATAGGTATCTATCAGCAGGGTGGTGTCGGTGCCGAGTGCAGCGACCTGCGCTTTAAAGGCGGAAAGTTCGTCTGGCGTTCCGTCAGGGCGAGTGTGCAGCAGGGTCCACGCGTGCGCCGCAGTGCCGGAGGCAGGGATGCCATAACGCTGCGCAGCCTCCATGTTTGAGGTCGCCACAAAGCCAGCCAGGTAAGCAGCACGCGCGGAGGTGACCGCTGCGTATTCGTGGGTACGACGGGCGCCCATGTCGATAATCGGACGCTCGCCCGCGGCGGTGACCATGCGGGTAGCGGCACTTGCGACAGCGGAGTCCATATTCAGGATGGATAGGATTACCGTTTCCAGGATCACGCATTCGCCGAACGTTCCGCGCACCGTCAGTACAGGGGAGTGTGGGAAGTACAGTTCGCCTTCCCGGTAGCCATCAATGTGGCCGGAAAACCGGAAATTACGCAGATACTCCAGGGTTTCGTCCCGTAGGAAGTCAATTCGATCCAACTGTTGGTCGGTGAACACGAAGTCGCGTACCGCGCTGAGAACGCGAGCGGTACCTGCGATCACGCCATAGCGACGCTCGTTGGGTAGGCGTCGGGTGAAGACCTCGAAGGTACAGCTGCGGTTCACCGTGCCATCGAGGATGGCCGCCTCGAGCATGGTCAATTCGTACTTGTCCGTCAGCAGTGCGGACGAGCGGGTGCGGGACCCTGTGGTTTCTGTGGTGTTATCGTTCACCCGCTCCATGCTAGTCCACGCTTGTCCACGGACCCGGCAGCGAAGACAGCCAATGTGGGTACTCTGGGAACTATGACTTCTCCAGCTGCTCCCGCCGCTACGCCCGTAGCGGACAAATTGCCTGAGACACTAACGGAGCCCAACCTGCCGTGGATGTGCATTTGTTGGGACGATCCGGTGAACCTGATGAGCTATGTGACCTATGTCTTCCAGACGGTGCTGGGCTATTCGCGCAAGCGTGCCACCGAGCTGATGATGCAGGTGCACACCGAGGGGAAAGCCGTGGTGAGCTCCGGTGAACGGGACAAGGTTGAGGGGGACGTAAAGAAACTGCAGACCGCCGGGCTGTGGGCGACGATGCAGCGGGCGGACGGGTAGGCGTCACAAAGAAAGAAGGAAGAACACCATGGAGCCGTGGACGAAGAAGAGCAGTTTGTTGCGTGGTACGCGCTTCAATACGCAGCTAGAGCCACTCGAACGCGAGATGCTAGGTGATTCGGCGGTGGCGGTTTCCGACAAGCTGATGGAGCGCGCTCGGACGGCGCCGAAGGACGAGCTGGCGGAGCTGACGGGCATGGCCAGCGGGCACTCCGATGCCCCGAAAGATCCGGGGTTGGCGCGGCTGCTGCCGAGCTTCTTTCGCGAAGGCGACGAGGAAGTCGAAGGGGATGCAGCCCTGACTCGCCAGCTGAACGAGACGGAAATCATCAAGTCGAAGCTGACGAACCTGCGCTTTGTGGTGGACTACCTGGGACCCAATGGTTCCGTAAATGTCTCGTTGACGCAGGATGAGGTTCAACCGTGGCTGAGTGCGATTAACGATATTCGCCTGTACCACTCGGCGCAGTTTGAGGAGTTCAAGAAGGACCTGATAGGCGAGGGCGAAAACTCCGACCAGGCAATGGCTGCGCAGAACTACCTGGATTGGCTGGGGTACCACCAAGACAGTCTGCTTTCGGCGATGATGGGCGAACAATGAGTGTGGAACTCTTTGGCTGCACGCCCGGGCCCACAAATTCCTTAGCTGATGTAGCAGGCATTGGAGTGGGGCACGCCGTGTGCGAGGACGGTGCCGGCGATTCGGGCGTCACCATGATTGTTGCGCCGAAGTCCGCCACCGCCAGCGTTGATGTGCGGGGAGGCGGCCCGGGCACCCGGGAGACAGATCTTTTGGAGCCCCACAATACGGTGCAGGCCGTGCACGCTATTGGTCTTTGTGGTGGCTCTGCCTTTGGTCTTGACGCCCTCACGGGGGCGATGGCCGAATTAGAGCGCAGAGGAATTGGCTTTCCTGTGCTGGGGCCTGAGCACCCGGACAAATTGGTGCCGATTGTGCCGGGAGCAGTGATCTTTGATCTGCTTCTGGGGCGCTGGGATTCTCGGCCGGATGCGGCTACGGGGGTTGTAGCGACGGCGGCGGCACTTGATGTTGTGGAGGCAGTGGACACACGCGACATAGCGGAAAATGGCAATGTCGGGGCGGGGTTGGGCGCATCCGCAGGTGCGCTTAAAGGCGGTTTTGGGCAGGCCAGTGCGGTATTCCCTGCAGATACTCCTTTAGCCGGGGTGACTGTGGCAGTTGGCATTGTGGTGAACCCACAGGGGGCAGTTTTTGATCCGGTCTCCGGTATCCCGTGGGGTGTTTCTGCAGAGTTGGATGGAGAATTCGCACGCTACGGACTCGTGGACGGCCTCGTTGATGGTGGGGCGGTGGGCGCTGAGGGCGTCGAAAGACTAAAGAACCGGAACGTGCTCGGCACGAAGATAACGGAAGAGATGCTGGCGCCGAGGCTCAATACGACAATCGGGGTGGTGGCGACGGACGCGCCTTTGACGAAGGCGCAGGCGAAGAGGTTGGCGCTGGCCGGGCATGATGGGATTGCGCGGGCTATTCGACCTGCCCATATGCCGATGGATGGCGATACGCTGTTTGCGATGGCGACTGGGGAGGGGACGGCCGTAGACGATATCGCTATGAGTATGTTGTCGGCCACAGTGGCGAACACTGTGGAACGGGCGATTGTGCATGCGGTGCTGGCGGCAGAGACAGCCTTCGGGGTGCAGAGCTGGCGTGATGTGGTTCGAGGTGGATAAGGAACGTGGCTGAGTTCATGGTAGGAGCTTCGGAACGCGGAGCAGAACCGGCGAACAATGCGCCGATCGGTGTGTTTGATTCGGGAGTCGGTGGCTTGACGGTCGCACGGGCGATCGTGGATCTTTTGCCACATGAGAACCTGGTGTACATCGGTGACACGGCGAACTCGCCGTACGGGGATAAACCGCTGGCGCAGGTGAGAGAATTATCGATCAGGATTGCGGATAAATTGGCAGAGCGAGGCTGCAAGATGATTGTGGTGGCGTGTAATTCTGCTTCGTCGGCGTTTATTAGAGATGCGCGAGAAAGATACTCCATTCCCGTCATTGAAGTGATTTTGCCCGCGGTGCGGCGCGCAGCAGCGGCAACTCGCAATGGAAAAATCGGTGTTATTGGCACCCAGGCGACGGTGAGCAGTAGGTCTTACCAGGATCTCTTTGCTGCGATTCCAGGAGTGGAGGCGTACGCGCAGGCCTGTCCGCAATTTGTGCCTTTCGTGGAGCGCGGAATGACCAGCGGACGGCAACTGATGGGGCTGGCGGAAAACTACCTAGAGCCACTCAAGGTGGCGGAGGTGGATACATTGGTGCTGGGGTGCACGCACTATCCGCTGCTTGCGGGGGTGGTGCAGCTGGTGATGGGGGATAATGTCACGCTGATTAATAGTGCGGAAGAAACAGCGAAGACTGTTTATCGAACGTTAGCGGAACAGGGGCTATTGGCTGATGAGAACCCTGGGCGTGCCGTAGAGCTTTCCTTTGAGTCGACAGGCGATCCCCAGAGGTTCGCGAAGTTGGCTGGCCGGTTCTTGGGGCCTGCGATCACTTCTGTGTCGCAGATTCCGGAAATGGTGCGCTAAGAGAGAACAGACCAAGAGTTAGCGGCGGTGTCAGCCCTTGCGATGATGCCGGATGGCTTGCCGCGATTATGCAGAGGAGTAGGCGTGCACGCAAGAACCACCGACACCACGGTGGTCGCCCTTTCACACATTCACCACCTCTTCGTGGCAGAATGACAAGCTATGGAACTGGTAGTGCTGGGATGCTCCGGAAGCGTCGAGGGACCCGACAGCGCCGCGTCGGGCTACATTGTCCGCCAAACGGCTGCCCGCACAACTAAGCACAGCACCCCTCCCGCCACGGCCGACGTCCTCCTTGACTGTGGCCCCGGCGTACTCAGCGCAATGCAACGCGCCGAAGGGATCGACCCTTCCGCGTGCCATGTCGCCTTTAGCCACATGCATGCCGACCATTGCCTAGACTTCCCATCATTGCTGGTCTGGCGTCGATTCCACCCCACCGCGCCCGCGCCACACCGTCACCAGCTACTCGGCCCTGCCATCGCCTGCAAGCACCTCTCCGCCGCTGGCGCCGATGCACCCGAAAACCCCGATGATTTCACCGATACTTTCGATATCGCCACCTATAACGTCGGCGAAGGGCCTTTTGACGCCAGCACGTATCCAGCCCACCCCATTGGGCCATTTACGATCTACGCAGCCACCGCCGTACACCCCACGGAGGCCTACCTACTGCGCGTGGAAGACAACGCAGGTAACTCCCTGGTGTACTCGGGGGACACTGCCTGGACCGACAACCTGGCCCACATCGCAGCGGGAGCAGACGTATTCCTCTGCGAAGCCACCTGGGGTGAAAACTCCGAAGGCCAGCCCACCGGTATGCACATTTCCGGCGAGGACGCAGGCCGCGCTGCCCAGGCTGCCGGAGTCGGCAAGCTGGTACTTACCCACATCCCGCCGTGGGGAGACGCAGAGGGCGCAGTCCGCGGCGCTGCCCGCCACTACGACGGAGAGATCCTGGTTGCTCGCCCGGGTATGCGCCTCACCATAGGGGAGTAGCCCGTCCGGGGCAGCTAGTAAACTAAAGCCCCATGACGAACTCCAACGCAGAGAACAACCCAAGCAACTTCACCCGCGCTGACGGTCGTGCCACCAATGAACTTCGCCCGGTGCGTATCACTCGAGGATTCACCAGCAACCCCGCAGGTAGCGTGTTGGTGGAATTTGGCAACACCCGCGTGATGTGCACCGCCAGCGTCGAGGAAGGCGTGCCGCGGTTCAAGAAGGATTCCGGTGAAGGTTGGCTGACCGCCGAGTACGCCATGCTGCCAGCCTCTACCCACGAGCGTATGCCCCGCGAGTCCATGAAGGGCAAAGTCAAGGGGCGTACCCAGGAAATCTCCCGCCTTGTCGGCCGCGCGCTACGCGCCGCCGTGGATCTGAAGGAGCTGGGAGAAAACACAGTCAATATCGACTGCGATGTTCTGCAGGCCGACGGTGGTACTCGTACCGCAGCCATCACTGGCGCATATGTGGCGCTGGCTGATGCTTTGGCGGTGTTGCAAGCGAGGGGCGTCGTACCCGGGCAACCGCTTCGCGCACCTGTCGCGGCAGTGTCCGTGGGCATCATCGATGGCGTTCCATGCCTTGACCTGCCGTATGAGGAGGACTCTCGGGCGGACGTGGACATGAATGTGGCGATGACGGCTGAGGGACGGTTCGTGGAGATCCAGGGCACCGGCGAGGCTGCGGAGTTCACGCGCGAAGAGCTGAATACGTTGCTGGACTTGGCTGAAGGTGGCCTCCGGGAACTCATTGAGGCGCAGCGAGCGGCGCTGGCGCAGAAGCTCTAAGGAATCGCTCTAAAGGATTACGACAAGCGACAGGGGAGGAGTAGCCATGCGAGTACTGGTTGCCTCAAGGAATAAAAAGAAGCTGGCCGAGCTGAACCGCATGCTGGAAGCGGCAAACGTAACCGGCGTCGAACTAGTGGGGCTGGGTGATGTGCCGGAATACCCAGAGACCCCGGAGACCGGCGCGACGTTCGCGGACAACGCGCGAATCAAGACTAACGACGGCGTGCGGCACGCGGGCCTGCCAACCATCGCGGATGATTCCGGGCTGGCCGTGGATGCGCTCAATGGGATGCCAGGAGTGCTGAGCGCCCGCTGGTCCGGTGGTCATGGCGACGACAAAGCAAACAATGACCTTCTGTTGGCGCAGATGGGCGATGTGCCGGACGAGCGGCGCGGGGCGCATTTCGTATCCGCCTGCATGCTGCAACTACCCGCTGAAGTGGCGGCCGAGCGTGGCATGGAGACCGAATACGCTGTGGAAGGTCGCTGGTACGGGCGCGTGCTGCGCGCCGAGCAGGGTGAGGGTGGTTTCGGCTATGACCCGTTGTTCGCACCCGACGAGTTGCCAGTGGGCCAGGAACAAGAGCTAGTGGGCAAGTCTGCGGGCGAACTAACGGCGGAGCAGAAGGATGCGGTTTCCCACCGCGGTAAAGCCCTGCGTCAACTGGTGGAAATCCTGGCGCAACTAGCGGATTAAAGTTCCGCAAAGATGTAGCCTCGCCCGTCACGGAAGCGGGGTTAAGCCACGTATGATGGGGCAAGGCACAAGCCCGAACAACTAACTAGTGAAAGGACTCCTCCGCGTGACCGCCCCCGGCACTGACAGCGACCAGGCCACCTTCAGCCCCACCAGCCCCAGCGGCATTGTGGCCGGATCGCAAGCTGACCTCAGTTGGCTGGAGGACGTCTACAAATTCTTCCACCAGCACCCTGAGCTCTCGGGCGCAGAGGAAGTGACCGCACAGACGATCGCCAAGGAATTGGAAGCCTTCCCGAACTGGGAGATCACAACCAAAATCGGCGGCTACGGCATCACCGCTGTGCTGGAAAACGGCGAAGGGCCGACGGTGCTGATGCGCGCCGATTTCGATGGCCTGCCCGTAGCGGAGAAAACCGGCGTGGACTATGCCTCCACTTATTCGCAGCTCAACGCCTCCGGTGAGCGCGTGGCCACCATGCACGCCTGTGGCCACGACCAGCACACCACCAGCCTTTTAGGCGCTATGCGCATTCTCGACGAAGAACGCGCACACTGGTCCGGTACGGTCGTGGCATTGTTCCAACCGGCGGAAGAGGCGTCAATCGGTGCGCACAAGATGGTCTCCGACGGTTTGGGGCGCATCATTCCCCGCCCCGATGTATGCCTGGCACAGCACATTGTGGCCGGGCCAGCGGGGCATGTGTACTCCGCACCGGGGCCGGTGATGACTTCCTCCACCACTATCGAAATCACTCTCTATGGCCGCGGCGCGCATGCTTCCATGCCGCACCGATCTGTGGATCCGGTGGTGCTGGCGGCGTCGACAGTGATGAAGCTGCAGACGATTGTTTCCCGCGAGGTGCCGCCGAATAAATTCGCTGTGATCACCGTCGCCTCGGTGGAAGCTGGCAAGGCGAATAACGTGATCCCGGATTCCGCGAAAATCTCTCTTTCCTGCCGCTTCTACGACGAGGAGCTGCGCCAAAAGTGTGTGGATGCGATCAAGCGCGTGGTACGCGCCGAGGCCATGGGAGCCGGCGCCGACCGCGAGCCGGATTTCAAATTCGTCGGCCTGCTGGGTGCTACCGACAACGCCCCCGAGGTCTATGACGTTGTCCGCCCCCACTTCGACAGCTCCTTCGGTGAGGATTCCCTAGAGATGGAGCCTTGGACCGCCTCCGAGGACTTCTCCGTGATCCCGAAGTCCTTTGGCTGCCCCTACATGCTGTGGACTATCGGCATTACCCCACGCCGCCAGTGGCAGCGTGCCGAGGCCGCCGGGCGGTTGGATATCGACATCCCCACCAACCACAACCCGGGTTTCCTGCCGGACCTTTCCACCCTCCAAGTCTCTACGCGCGCGGCTGCGGTCGCGATCCTGGCGTGCCTGCAATCTGAGTGGGAGAAGCCGGAAGCCGAGCCACACGCCATGGGTGCGCCCGTGCCTACCGACGAGGAGATCGACGCAGTCGCAGTGGAGACCTCGCTGGTCGAATAGCCGCGCAGTGCGTCGGGGGACGCACCATACCGCCCAGCCTGCACCTGGAAGCTAGTCCAGGTGGAAAGTCGCCTTAACTTCCTCGCGGCGCTTCTTCTCCACGACGAAGCTCAGGAAAGGTACCACGCCCGCGAGCATTGTGGTCAGCCACTTCGTGGGCTCCCAGCGGGCCTTCGTGCCCAGATCCAGGCAGCAGATCACGTAGATCATAAACACCACGCCATGCGCCGGGCCGATGTAGCTAAACCACTCCGGAGTATTGTCGGCGCCCAGCACCAAGCGCTTAAGGATCATCTCGGCCACCAGAATCAGCAGCCAAATACCGGTCACGACCGCCGCCACGGAGTACACCTTCAGCGACTTCGCCACCCGCGCGCGACGCTCCGGGTGAATCGCCGTCGTCTGCTCGTTGCTCATTGCTTAGCGTCCCTCTTTCTTTGCTTCTTGTTCGTTACTGTCGCTGCCGTCACTACCGGCATTGCCCTCGTACGCCCCGTTGTGTGACGCCCTCATACGCGCCTGCTTACGCCTATCATCCACAAATACGTCTTCGGCTCCTTCAGCCTGCAGGAAGTCCTGCGGTACCTCGGTGATTTCATCAGTCGGCTGAGTAGGAGCAGCAGGGGAGATGTCGCCCTGCAGCCGCTCCTTTTCGTATTGGATGTACTTGCGGTACGCCACGACGAAGAAGATGCCAAAGATTGGCCACTGGATGGCATATCCCAAGTTCTGGAAGCTACCGCCATTAGATTGCCAACGGCTCCACTGCCACCACGCCAGCAGCAAGGTGGCGATCACCGCGAGCACTAGGAAGATGATTTGAATAATGCGAACGCGCAGCGGAAACGGGTGAGTTGTTTCGTCTACCTCGGAGTGTTCGTTCACAGAGCCACATTCTACCCGTCAGGGCTGTGCCACCTAATCCACTTAATCCACCTAATTTCTTTTTATGCTGGCTCGCTTGCTAGCATAAAAGGGGAAGCGCGGTTATCCGCGTTCTTTTTGCGCCTGTGGCGGAATTGGCAGACGCGCTGGATTTAGGTTCCAGTGTCTTATGACGTGGGAGTTCAAGTCTCCCCAGGCGCACAAACTCTTACAGCCCCGCTTGACAGTGAACTGGCCCCCGAAAGTTGGACTGGTTTAATTCTAGGCGGTTAGGGCTTCAAGG
>NZ_JBSQBJ010000022.1:0-30348 GCF_055862885.1 Corynebacterium sp. p3-SID1761
GCTTATGGGTGGCGAAACGTTAGCAGTCGCTAGCAATCAAAATGTCCCACAGCAAACTGTCAAGAATGCTGTGGGACATCACATGGAGCCGCTTGCGAGAATCGAACTCGCGACCTTTTCATTACGAGTGAAACGCTCTGCCGACTGAGCTAAAGCGGCGCGTACATTAAGTACGAAGCGTTATCCTAGCCGACGCAAACCCTGAGCACCAAAACACACTTAGTAGCCAGCCCGGAACCTTCGTTAAGCCACCCCGCAGCACTGCTGCAAGCGCCCCGCCATCGCATCCAGCGCCACCTCTGGCCGCACGTTATAGCCCAGCACCTCGCGGCACTCCATCACCGCATCGATGCAGCTCACCAACGCAGACGCACTGTTGCGCCGCGCCAGTTCCTTCGACGTCGCTGCCATGTCTGGATGCTGGTGTCCACCTACCGGCACACCTTCGTCGTCCACTGCACCCGCGGCCTGAAGCATCGCGTCGCGGTACAGCCCGGCGATGTCGATCAGCGCCAGGTCTAACGAGTCACGGGTCCTTCTTGTGCGCCTGTTCTTCTGTTCTTTTTCTAGCTCTTTCATTCTTCCCGACGCCCCCCGCTGGGCCTTTGCAGCACCCTTACCTTTCGCGCCTACGCCAAGGCTGCTCTCCAAATCTTCGCGTTCCCGCTGATCCAATTTCTCCAACTCGCTGGCGGCCTCTTCAGCTGCCTTGGCTACCAGCTCGGACGTGAAACGGTACAGCGCATTGGGCTCGTACACCAGCTTCGGCAGTTTAAGAGCAGTGGCGCGTTTGTTTCGGGCGGCCTCGTCGCTGGCCAAGTGTCGAGCTCTACCAATATGGCCGGCTGACACATCAGCGGCCCATTGGGCTTGGCTTTCGCTGAGTCCGAGGGTGGCGTCACTAAGCAAGACCCCTTTCACCGCCGCCGGAGAAGGAGTAGGCACATAAACATGACGGCAGCGCGACCGCAGCGTGATTGCAATATCCGATGGATCTGTCGACGGCGCGCACAGCAGAAAGACGGTGCGGGCTGGGGGCTCCTCGACCGACTTGAGCAAAGCGTTGGCGGCAGCGTCATTGAGCCGGTCAGCATCCTCCACAACCACCACACGCCAGCGCGCAACAGTGGGCATGTTCGCGGCTTCGCGGATGGCCCCGCGGATCTCGTCGACCGAAAGAACCACACCAGTAGTGGACACCCACAGGATGTCCGGGTGGGTTCCCGCAGCAGCGCTACGGCACTGATCGCATTGCCCACAACCGCCGTGCGGGCACACCAGAGCCGTGGCGAAAACCTTCGCCGCGATAGAACGCCCCGAGCCGGGAGGGCCGGTGAACAACCACGAGTGAGTCATCGCCTGCGGATCCTCCACGGCCCGCTGCAGGGGACGGCGGACAGATTCCGCAGTGATCCGCCCAAAGACTCCCGCTACGTGCCCCGGTGTGGCTGGCGCCGTGGTTTCCATCATGGTTACCTAGTCTAGCTATTCGCCCCGACCACCCTCCGCGTGTCCTCGGCCTAGATAGGGCATAGGTAGACGCGCCCGGCGGGGGTGCCGGTGCGATAGTCTGAATGGCATGAAACAACTGCTGCGCTACCTGTCCTGGGCCTGGGGAACCTCCTGGCCCCTGTACGCAGCAACCGTGTTAGCCACCAATGTCATCGGCGCCACTGCAGTGGCCACGTTCCTGCGTTTCCTCATCCCTCTGCCTGCCGCGCGCGAACTAACAAGCCCGGACACCACTATTGCCACGCTGTACATCATCTATTTCGGTGTGGCCGTCTTGGCTGGCATTGCAATGACCTTGTACTTCTTCGCGCCCGTGCTGAGGTGGCAGCGCACACCAAAAGCCTATGATCCGAATATGGTGCGCGACCTGGTGCTGCGCATCCCCCTGTTGCAGACCATCACGGGCATCGTGCTGTGGGCAATAGGTGTGGTGCTGTTTACTGTCGTGGCCTGTCGGCACAGTACGGAATGGGGCATCACCGTCGCTGTGACGGCCACGTTGGGCGGCATGATGGTGAGCCTAATGACTTATATGGAGGCCGAACGCCTGGTGCGTCCCGTCGCCGCGAAGGCTCTAGCCAAGGGTGCCCCGGATCATTCGCGCCTATCCCCGCTTTCTCACCGGCTGATGACGACCTGGGCGCTGACCTCCGCCGTGCCGGTGCTGGGCATGGTACTACTGCTGTTCGCGGCAGCTACCGACTTCTACCCCGAGAACTCCCGCGGCATCATCCCAGCGATGCTGGCACTGGCGCTGACCACCCTGCTGACCGGTTTCATGGGCACCACCTTATTCTCCATGGCCGTGGCCGACCCGATCCGTGAGTTGCAGTACGCCATCAACCGCGTCCGCCGCGGTGAGGTGAATACAACCGTGCGGATCTACGATTCCTCCGAGATCGGAGTGCTGCAAGCTGGCTTTAACGAGATGATGCGCGGGTTACAAGAGCGCCAGCGCGTATCGGATCTTTTTGGCCGTTACGTCGGCACTGAGGTCGCGCGCCGGGCGCTGGAGGAAAAACCGGAGCTGGGTGGCGAGGCTCGGCACGTGGCAGTGCTCTTCGTCGATGTGATTGGCTCCACAGGCTTCGCCACTGAGAAGGAACCAGAGCACGTGGTGAAAGCTCTCAACGAGTTCTTCGACCGAGTGGTGGAGGTTGTGCACGCGAACAAGGGCATCATCAACAAGTTTGAAGGCGATGCGGCCCTGGCAGTGTTCGGCGCCCCTCTGCCTTTGGACGATGTGGCCGGACACGCTCTGGCTGCCGCCCGCGAATTGAAGGCCAAGCTGCAAGGGCTGGAGTTCGTCGCCGGGATTGGAGTTGCCGCTGGCTCCGTTGTTGCGGGTCACATCGGCGCGAAGGATCGCTTTGAATACACCGTCATCGGCGATGCTGTGAACCAGGCCGCCCGCCTGACGGACCTGGCGAAGAAGACCCCCGGTCAGGTTCTCACCAGCGCAGCGACCCTACGCGCAGCCAATGAAGCTGAGCAAGCTCGTTGGACCATGATGAAGTCCGTGGAACTGCGCGGTCGCCGTGAGATGACCCAGATCGCCCGTCCTATCCGCGCCACTCTCGCCGATCGATCCACGTCCTAAGCGCTTGCCCTGTGGCGACACTGCTAACCTCGCCGCACGGATGCGATAGGGAGGTTCCTTTCCGACGCCATCCCGTCCCACCACGCTGCCGTCTTCTGCCCCACCGCTGCCGCCAGCTGCTCTGCGGTAATCCCCTCCGACTGCAGCTGGGCGACAGTGGCCTGCGTAGGTAGCAGCCCTTCCACATGCAAGGCTTCGATCAGGCCTGCAAAGAAGTGCGGTTCCAGCGCTGCGATCGCCACCCAACCACCGCATTGAGCTTGGTAGAGTCCATACCCCGGCAACAGGCCACCGAGCAGTGTGTCGGGACCGGTGAGCCGGAAGCGGGCCGGAGTGGCAAATTCAGTGGCCATGTCCGCCAGCGCCACCTCGTGGTAGCTTCCCTGCCCGGTGGCCGCAGTCTGCCACAGAGCGGCCAGAGCCTGGGAGACTGCACGCTCTGCACCCGCCAGATCGGCGATGGGAACTACCGGCATGGCGGGTGTATCCCCGTGGAAGGAGAGCGTGCCGGCGTGCGCTTCGTATGTGAGGTCGTGCCCGGCTACGTCAACGTGCTCACCGGAGTGGCCGACAATCGCCACCTGCGACAGTACGGGGAAACGAGCGTGCAGATCCTCCCACCCCAATCCGAGGCGTTCCAGCGAGGCCGGTCGGGAACTCGTTAGCAGTAGGTCTGCCCCTTCCAGGAGCTCATGCAGCTCCTGGAGGCCAGGCTCCGTCTTGAGGTCGATATGGCGCACATCCTGCCCGTCTACCAAGTGTTGGTAGTACGGCTCGCAGTACAGGCGCATGGGGTCAGCGGCTTTGCCGGGGCCTTCGACCTTGATGACGGTGCCACCCAATTCCTGCAGACGTTTTGCAGCGACGGGTCCGGGAAGGTTCGGGGCAAGGGTAACGACGCTAAAGCTCGGGAGCTGATTCATGCTCCCGAACTTATCAGTTCCCACCCAAAAGTATGACCGTTTTTAGTGGGACTTCTTCACCGTGCGCTTCGTTAGCGTCGGCGGCTTCTTAGCCGTCTTCTTGGTGGTTTTCTTGGTCGACTTCTTGGCGGCCTTCTTAGTGGACTTCTTGGTCGATTTCTTGGTGGCCTTCCGGCTCGACTTTGCAGGTGCCGTGCCCTCTGCAGCCTGCTTGGCGCGGCGTTCGGAGAGCAACTCATTCGCGCGGGCGTCAGTAATAGTCTCCGGGGTATCGCCCTTGCGCAACGATGCATTGGTGACTCCGTCGGTGACATAGGCGCCGAAACGGCCGTCCTTGACGGACATGGGCTTGCCAGAAACATCGTTATCACCCAGCTGCTTCAGTGGCGGCTGCGCGGCAGCGCGACCCCGGCGCTTCGGCTCGGCGTAAATGCGGCGAGCTTCGTCGAGGGTGATGTTAAAGATCTGTTCCTCATTGGCCAGCGAGCGGGAATCATTGCCTTTCTTCAGATACGGGCCATAGCGACCGTTTTGGGCGGTGATCAGCTCGTTGTCGCTGGGATCCACGCCCACCTCGCGCGGCAGGCTCATAAGCTTCAAGGCTTCCTCCAGTGTCACGCTGGAGGGCTCCATGTCGCTGAACAAGCTGGCGGTCTTAGGCTTCAGCGTCTCCTCGACGATCTGCTTGACGCGCTTTTCCTTCTGCGCCTGGGCAGTCTTTGTCTCGCGGCTCAGAGGCTTCTTGCCCTCGGCCTCGCGAGCGCGATCCTGTTCGTCGCGCTCAGCCTCCCACGTCTTCACGGCCTCCTCGGCCACGCGGGCTTCCTCGTCCTCGCCCAGCACCTCGGTGACATAAGGGCCATAGCGTCCCTCTCGGGCAACGATGGTGCGCCCATTGTCGGGGTTGACGCCCAGTTCCCTACCGCCCTGCGGGGTGGCGAAGAGCTTCTCGGCAACCTCCAGCGTCAGACCATCCGGGGTCATGGATTCCGGCAGGTTCGCGCGCTGTACCTCGGGTTCCGTGCCCTCAGGGGCGCCCTCCGGCAGAGGCTTGATGCGCTCCAGGTAGGGGCCATAGCGGCCTACGCGAACGACAATCGGCACACCGTTCTCGTCGTCGAAAATGTGCAGGGAGTTCACCCGGCGGGCGTCGATCTGCTCCAGATTGTCGCCCACAATGTGCTTCAAGCCGCCCAGGCGTGGGACAACGGCGCCCGGAGCCTCCGGGCGAGAGTTATCCCCAAAGTAGAAGCCCTTAAGCCAGTTCACACGATCCTCGTCGCCCGCTGCGATGGCATCCAGTTCGTCTTCCATGGCGGAAGTGAAATCATAGTCCACCAGCGCGCCGAAGCTCTGTTCCAAAAGTCCAACCACGGCAAACGCCACCCATGAAGGCACCAGCGCATTACCGCGCGGCAGCACGTAGCCACGATCCTGGATGGTGCGGATGATGGAAGCGTAAGTCGACGGGCGACCAATGCCCATCTCTTCCATCTTCTTGACCAGTGAAGCCTCGGTGTAGCGGGCTGGCGGGTTCGTCGAGTGCCCGTCGGCTTCCACGTCCCGGGCGTTCAGCTCGTCCCCCTCGGTCAACTGCGGCAGACGCTTTTCCGCATTGTCGGCCACATCACGACCATCGGCGGTGCGGCTGACCTCCACGTAGGCCTTGAGGAAGCCTGGGAAGGTCAGGGTACGGCCCGTAGCGCTGAATTCGCAGCTCTCACCCGATTTCGCATCACCTGCGACGGTGACCTTCATCGACTGGCCCTTTGCATCGGCCATCTGGGAGGCGACAGTGCGCTGCCAAATCAGCTCGTAGAGCTTGAACTCCTCGGCATCCAGCTGACCGCTCAACTGGCCAGGGGTCTGGAAAGTCTCGCCTGCCGGGCGAATCGCCTCGTGAGCCTCCTGCGAGTTCTTCACCTTGCGGGTGTACTGGCGCGGGCCATCGGCAACGAACTTCGCACCGTATAGCTCCTTCGCCTGCTTACGTGCGGCCTCAATACCGGCAGTCGACAAGGTCGTCGAGTCGGTACGCATATAGGTGATATGACCGTTTTCGTACAGACGCTGCGCAATGCGCATCGTGCGCTCCGAGGTAAAGCGGAGCTTACGACCCGCCTCCTGCTGCAAGGTAGACGTCATAAACGGCGGGTACGGGCGGCGAGTGTAGGGCTTTTCCTCCACCGCAGTCACAGCGAACTCCTGCCCCTGCAAACCCTCAGCCAGGGACTTTGCTTTCGCCCCATCCAGCACAAACGTATCCTTCGCGCTGGCTTTGAGCGTGCCGTCATCGCTAAAGTCACGCCCTTGCGCCACGCGCTTGCCCGCGACCGCAGTCAGCCGTGCGTCGAAGGAATCCGGGGCGGCGTCATCAAGAGACGAAGAAAGAGCATCGACCAGGCCGAACGTAGCGCTCAAATCCCAGTACTCGGCGGGGACAAACTTCATACGCTCGCGCTCGCGCTCGACGATCACGCGAGTGGCGACGGACTGTACGCGACCCGCCGACAGGCGCGGCATGACCTTCTTCCACAGCACCGGCGAGACCTCATATCCATAGAGGCGATCCAGTACACGGCGGGATTCCTGAGCATCCACCAGGTCGTAGTCGAGTTCGCGGGTGTTCTGCGCTGCCTCCAGGATGGCATTCTTCGTGATCTCGTGGAAGACCATGCGGCGCACCGGCACCTTTGGCTTCAGAACCTCCAGCAGGTGCCAGGCAATTGCCTCACCCTCACGGTCGGGGTCTGTCGCGAGGTAGAGCTCGTCTACCTGCTTGAGCTTTGCCTTGAGGTCAGCGACCTTCTTTTTCTTGTCCGGGCTAACAACGTAGAGCGCCTCGAAGTCCTTATCGACGTTGACGCCCAGCCGTGCCCATGGTTCCTTCTTATACTTCGCCGGAACGTCTGCGGCGCCCCGAGGAAGGTCGCGAATGTGCCCGACGGAAGCCTCGACGATGTAATTCGCTCCCAGGATCGGTGCGATCTTCTTCGCCTTCGTCGCCGACTCAACGATCACTAGACGTTTGACGCCATCGTTTCCCATCGGTTGAATTCACACATCCTTCAAGAATCTATGGTTTTGCCGGGTGCCATTGTTCTACAGATTTATTTCAATGGTGCCACTTACGCATTTCTAAGTGACACTACGCGGTTTCCGCAATTCCATTGCAACCGGGGTGGGAGCATGGATAAGGCAAAGCCCCCGCCAGGCGCGCGAGGCGCCGAGGCGAGGGCTTGCTCAACCCTGTGGGTCTTATAGAGCCGTGACGTTCTGAGCCTGCGGCCCCTTAGCGCCCTCGCCAACCTCGAACTCAACCTTCTGGTTCTCCTCGAGGGTGCGGAAGCCGCTGCCCTGGATCTCAGAGTAGTGGACGAAGACGTCGGAAGATCCGTCGTCCGGGGCGATGAAGCCAAAGCCCTTCTCCGCGTTGAACCACTTGACGGTTCCCTGTGCCATGAATTTCTACCTATCTTGTTGAATCTGTCCGGCGCAAGTCTGCTGAGACCACCAAACGCCGAGGTCGGAAGATACTTCGTTTCCAACCCAATCGGCTAAAACCCAACGAGACCCCACCTCACGCCGAGGCGAGCGGAAAAGTACCGAGGATTTTAAAAACCATTGGCCAGTTTGCCATGTCCACGGAGCAAACGATCAGACGAGTGCGGAATCCGGGAGACAATTGACTTGTATCCACCCCCTAATGGGGTCTAGAACTATCGTTAATGTCCGAGCTCACGCCCCCTACCTCTGGTTCCGCCGTCGATTCCTCGTCCGGCACTGCGCCCAGCTCTGGGTCTAGCAACGCCACCAGCTCTGCGCCGTCGTTCGGTGAGGAATTACTGGCCGACCTGACGCCGGAGTTTCCACGCTCCACGGTCACCCACACACGCACCATCCCCGCCCGTCCATCGCAGACAGCCAAGTGGCCGGAATGGGCCGACGAATCATTAGTGGAATACCTGCACGAGCAGGGAATTTTCGCGCCCTGGTCGCACCAGGTAGAGACCGCTACCCACGCCCATGCGGGCCAGGATGTGGTGGTTTCGACCGGCACGGCGTCAGGAAAAAGCCTTGGCTACCAGCTGGCCGTTTTGAGCGACCTGGCAACAGCGAGCACCGCGACGGCTCTATACCTCGCACCAACGAAGGCGCTGGCGCAGGATCAGCGGGCGGCGCTGGCCAAGATGTGTGCGGGCACAGCGAACTTAAACGACATCATGGTAGCCACGTACGACGGCGATACCCCGCCGGAGACACGTAGGGTGATCCGCGACCAGGCACGGGTGATCGTGACGAACCCGGACATGCTGCACGCCTCGATGTTGGGGAATCCGCAGTCGTGGAGCCGACTGCTGCGCACCTTGCGTTATGTGGTGATCGACGAGTGCCACGTCTACCGCGGTGTGTTCGGTGCACATGTAGCGATGGTTCTACGGCGACTGCTGCGACTATGCGGGACGTCGCCGACGATTGTGCTGGCTTCCGCGACCAGCGTGGATCCGGCAGCACATGCCCGCCGACTGACGGGTCGCGAGGACGTAGTGGCGGTGACGCAAGACGGCGCACCCACTGGTGAGCGGACCATCGCACTATGGGAACCGGGTTTTCTGCCGGAAGTTGAGGGAGAAAATGGTGCGCCGGTGCGACGAGCCGCGAACTCCGAGGCCGCAGATGTGATGGCGCTGGCGATCGCCCAGGGTGCGCGGACGCTGACATTCGTACGTTCCCGGCGCGGTGCGGAGGTGGTGTCCGTCGCCGCTGCAGAGAAACTGGGGGCGATGGGCCGCAGTGCGGATGCGGTGCGGGTGGCAGCATACCGGGCGGGCTACACCCCGGAGGATCGCCGTGAACTAGAGCGGCGTTTTGATAATGGTGAGCTGTTGGGAATCGCCTCGACGAATGCGCTCGAGCTGGGCATCGATGTTGGCGGGTTGGATGTTGTGGTGACCAGCGGCTTCCCTGGCACGATTGCGAGTTTCCGGCAGCAGGCAGGGCGTGCGGGTAGGCGCGGCCAGGGCGCGCTGGTGGTGCTGGTGGGCGCGGATGATCCGATGGATACGTATTTACTGCACCATCCAGAGGCTCTACTGGATCGCCCCGTGGAAAACACGGTCTTCGACCCGGGCAACCCCTATGTGCTGGCTGACCACGTAGTGTGCGCAGCCGCGGAAAAGCCGCTGTCGGAGGCGGAGGTTACCCGCTGGGGTGCCGAGCGCGTGGTGGAGCACCTTTTGCGCCGGGGTGTATTGAAGCGCAGACCACGGGGCATTTTTGCGGACTTGCAGGCTGCCGAGCAGGTGCATGCGCAGGTCTCTATCCGCGGGGGCGCGGCGAAGCAGGTGGCGATCGTGGAGGCCGATTCCGGGCGCCTGCTGGGCACTGTCGATGAGCCGCGGGCAACGTCGGATGTGCACACCGGGGCGGTGTATATGCACCAGGGCGAGACATTCGTGGTGCAGCTGTTGAATTTAGAGGAATCCGTAGCATGGGTGCGCCCCGAGTTTCCTGAGTACACCACGCAGGTGATCCGCGATACGGACATCACGGTGCGGCGTACTCGAGGCACGCACAAGATCTGCGATGGGGTGTGGCTGGCAGATGTGGATGTGGAGGTTTCCCACACCGTCAGTGGCTACCGGAAGCGTTTGCCGGGTGGCGAAATCCTAGAAACCGTGCCACTGGATGTGCCGCCGGAATCCTTGCGTACCCGCGCGGTGGCTTACACCGTGGAACCAGATCTACTACTGGATCTGGGGCTGCCAGAGCCGACCTGGCCGGGCACGTTGCACGCCGCAGAGCATGCGGCGATTGGCCTGTTGCCCTTGATCGCGACGTGCGACCGCTGGGATATCGGTGGGGTGTCCACTGCCCTGCATGCAGATACGGGTCTGCCGACGGTGTTCGTCTATGACGGTTATGCCGGTGGCGCAGGTTTTGCGGAGCAAGGCTTCGCGCGCTTTGCCGAGTGGATGGCCGCCACCGCCGAGACCGTGGAGACTTGCGAGTGCGAGTCCGGCTGCCCTTCCTGCGTGCAATCGCCGAAGTGCGGTAATGGCAACGATCCACTGTTTAAGGCAGGTGCGGTGTCGTTGCTGCGGGCACTGGCCAATGCCGCGGGTTAGTTCGCTGATTTTTATGACGCCACACGGGGAGGTTGCTTTAACCATATAATTTCCCTCATGAAGTCATTTGTTGGGAAAAATCATTCTGGCTTGCGCAAAGGAGCCGCAGCAACCATCGCCGGAGTTACAGCTCTAGCGGTATCTTTCGGTTCAACTAACCTTGCTGCAGCGCAGCCATTAGCACCGTCTGGGGTGCATTCCAGCGCCGCTTCGTTGGTCAATCGTGGGGAAGCCATGCGAACTCCCGCCCCCTATGCAGGCGCTACTTTCGACAGTGGTCTGAAAATCGGCAAGGTACCCGCCAAACCGGGAATGCTTATGAACACTGTTCGCCTCGACCCGAAGGTTGGGCTGTCGGCGGCGGGGCAGCAATTCCGGTTTAGCTATTCCACAACCAATCAGCACGGCACGGTCGCCCCTTCCACAGGTGCGATGTTCTTCCCTAAGGGCAAGCCTCCGGCTGGCGGCTGGCCCGTGCTGGCCTGGGCTCACGGGACCGTGGGGTTGGCAGATCAGTGCACCCCATCCATAAATCCGCGGTCTGCGCGGGATACGGATTATCTGAATCACTGGCTGAACCAGGGCTATGCCATCGTAGCCAGCGACTATGCCGGGATGAGCACCGATGGTCTCATGAGCTACCTCAACGGTAAGTCCACTGCAGCTAACGTTGTGGATTCCGTCATCGCCGCCCAGGGGCTACCTGTGGTGAAGCAGCGAAAGCAGAAGCTTTCGCGCAATTGGGCAGTTATTGGCCAGTCTCAGGGCGGCGGCGCGGCTCTCCATGTTGCGTTGCGCGCGACGAGCCGTAGCAAGGAGGCGAATCTGAACTTTGTAGGCACAGTCGCGACAGGCGCCCCGGCCTATGTCGAGGAGATTGTGTTGGCAGGTAGTCCAACCTTCCCACCTGTTCCTCTACCAGCTGGCTTGAACACTTATGCGATGTACATTCTCGCCGCTTTCCGCGAGGCAAACCCAAACATCGATGTCGATTCGGCGCTCACCCCGGAGGGCAAGCGGATGGTAAAGGCCGCCGAGGGATCCTGTTACCACGAGCTATCGTCCGCCTTAAAGGGCACAAATGTGGCTCGCGCATTCTCGAAGCCACTGCGCGAGGTGCCGGGTTTGGAGCCTGCGTTACGAGCGTTCATGCAGACTCCCGCCACTGGCTACGACAAACCTGTTTTCCTAGGCCATGGCCTCATGGATAAGGACGTTCCCACTCCCATCGGCATCATGCTGAACTCGGACATGTGGATCCACCAATTTATCGGCGACATGCGCAGCCGGAATAAGCGTGTCGAGGTTCACTGGTACCCCACCGACCATGGCGGGACAGTGCCCGTATCGCAGCAGCACTCCACCCCGTTCCTAGCCGATCTTTTCCGCAAGGCCTAGGCCACTCCCTATTCCACTGGCCCGGCCATGGCCTGCGCTTTCTGTGGAAGGATACGGGAGTTCGAGCCTGGGCGGGTGACAACTTCCACCGTCACAAACTCTCCTTTGACCTCGCAGTTCTCCATGTTCGCCCCATTTGCATCGGCAATGCTCCGGGCAGTATCGCACGGCGAATTCTCACCAGCTTGAATAGCCATGGCCGCCGATAGTGCAGCCATATCGGCAGCGGTGCTCGCCTGTTCCTTATGCCCCAGCATCGCCGCACCGAGGGCAAGAAGCGAAACGATCGAAAGAATGCCGAGGGTAATCAGCGCCCCGTACACGGTACTCATGGACTGGTTCCCTGCCTCCCCTTATCCCTCGTCAGGCTCCACCATCGTGACGGCTTCACCATAGACGTCGAACAATGCCCCGTCCTTGGAGACTTTCACCCGCACAAGCGGCGAGTCCGCACTACCTTCGCGAGTAGTAGAGACGCTCGCGTTGGCGTCGAGCTGCCGAGCCAGAGCAACCCCATCTCCGCCGCGCGCTTCGACCCGGGCGACTGTCCGCGCGAGTGATTGTGCCGTAGCCGCCTGTGACATGGTGGTCAAGCCCGCAGCGGCTCCTCCGGCGACAAGAGTCATGGCAGACAAGACGATGGCGCCTTCAACTGTGTTCATCAGTGTTCCTGGATATTCTTGGATGTTGATTTATGTTTTGGTGTCACCCCTCTTGCGTGCCCGATCCATTCGGATCAGACTCGCGCGAAGGGGGCACGACGGAAAGTGGGCAGTTCCTAAGCCCTTCGGTTACTTCGTGTTCAGCGCCTTCTCGAAGATTCCACTGAGTGCCTGCTCTACGGTGTCCGAGGTGACGACCGTGTAGAGGAGAGCGCCAAGAGCGGCCGCCGCAACGCATCCAAGGGCGTACTCAATAGTGGACATCCCTTTTTCATCTGTGTAGCGAGAGTAGATTGCACCAATAATCTGGTTCCACCAACTGCTGAGTGGGTTGACTTGTTCAGAGAATTCGCAGTTTACGCCCGAAGCGGGGTCCGTCTTTACGGGCGCGGCCTTGAGCTGATCGTTGGCGAGCACATGGGCACACGGCTCGAAAGCGGTGTGTTCAATGTTTGATGTGGTCAGAGTCGGTGTGGTCAGAGTCGGTGTGGTCAGAGTCGAAGTAGTCATGGTCAGTTTTCCTTCCCGGGTCGCAGTGTCCGCGCACCCTTTTTCGGTTGTCGGTGTAGTCATTTGAGGAACACCTCTATCTCCCCTTCCCAAAGCCTCATAACGAAGCCATGCCAATGGCCAGTGGTATGAGGCCGACAAAAACGAAGGCTGGGAGGAAGCAGAGGGTCAACGGGGCCGCCAAAGCTATCAAGACCTTTTCAGCTCCGGCAGTTGCCTTGTCTGCGGCAATGCGCCGGAGATGTTCGGCCTGCTGGTGCATTCCATCGGCCAGTGATGTTCCGGCGCGAGTCTGCTGTGCAGCTTGGCGGGCAATGGCCCCAAGCAGGGGATGGTCAGCCAGAGTGAGCCACGCCTGGGCTCCTCCACCGAGATGCAGGAGAGCCATAGCGTGCCTGAGCGTTCCTTCGTCCTGTTGGGCAAGCGGTCCCACCCCTAGCGTCCACGCAGGTAGCAGCGCCTTTCCGGCGTGTAGTGCTGCGGCTGTGACATCGAGGGCGCGAGCAGCATCCAGTGGCCCCATGGGTGTCGAGCTAGACGGTCCAGCCCGCACACCCACTCCTCCCAGCGGCGATGTAGTCAGTGATTCGCTGAGATGCTCCGTCCACAAAGTGCCCGCGCACACCAGACCAGTCCCAGTGAGAAAGAGCAGCACCCCCAGCACATTGGTCAGCAGGAAGCTCAGAGTGCCGAGCCCGCTACTTTGTCCCAATCCCACCGCGCCGATCGGTAATGCCAATAGCACCGTTACCGTCAGTCGTGCTCCCGCTGTCGCGGACGTGGACTTAGAAATGTGGGCTAGTTGTGCATCTATGTCGGTAACATGCGACTGTGCCAGTCCAGCCAGCCCCACACCGTGACGGTGGGAAATTCCCCAAATATTGAAAAGGTGGGCGAAGAAACTGGAGGCGTCGCTCTCCTTCACCTCTGCTCCCGCAATGTCCGGGCCCGGCACGGCTCCCAAGCGCACCTTCACACAGGCAACATCCAACTCGCGACGCAGAGTCTCAGACTTCAGCCCCGACGTGGCGTGCTCAACCGCATCCAATGGTCGCCCGCCGGCCATCACCTCGCGAGCAATGGCATCCACGGCGTCACGTACCTCGGCCAAAGTCTTCATGTGTCGGCGGGTTTTCAGCACACGCCCGATCACGATCTTCAACGTAAAAGCGACCATCAGCGCTGCCGCAACGACCGCCAAAACGGAGATCATGAGCGTTCCCTCAGCCCAGTTCATCGCAGAACTCCTTAAAACCCTCCGGCACACATTCTTGCCCACCCCGCCGCTGCCACAGCACTTCGATGCGTGCCCGTTCATCCCCGACCAATCGCGCGATGTGCGTTAGTCGCCGGCCCTTCTCCGTGCGGGAAACGTGCAGCACCACATCAATCCCGTCGATCGCCTGGCGCGAAAGAGCCATCCGATCCAGGCCAGCCATCGCACCCAACGCTTCCAACCGTCCGGGAACGCTCGCCGGATCGTTAGCATGGATGGTTCCTGCACTGCCCGCATGCCCGGTATTGAGCGCCACCAGCAAATCTGCCACCTCCGGGCCACGAATCTCCCCCACCACGATGCGATCCGGCCGCATCCGCAGACTCTGCTTCACCAATGCAGTCATGGAGATCGCACCCGCACCCTCCGCATTGCCCTCACGGGTGGTTAGCGCCACCACATGTGGATGGTCGATCAGCAGCTCCGGGGTATCCTCCACCACGATCAACCGCTGATCGCGCGCCACCTCCGCCAACAACGCCGCCAACAGGGTGGTCTTTCCCGCACCCGTCCCGCCGCTAATCAGGATGTTGCGTCGCGCCCGCACAATTCGCCGCAGCACATCTGCCATATCCGGACTCGTCAGTCCATTTGCAACCAGCGCATCCAACTTGTTCTTCTGCCCGGTGATCGCACGCAAGCTAATGCAGCTCCCTCCCGCTGCCGGAGGAGCCAGCAAGGTATGTATACGGATCGTCTGAGCAGCCACGTCCGGCGGCAGCTCGCGCAGCACCCCGTCTGCAAATGGTCTTGCCTCATCCAGTCTCTCCCCGCACATTGTTGCCATTCGAACAGCCAGTTCACGTGCTGCTTCTACTCCGATGTTCACCCCGTCAACTCGCTGCATTCCCTCGCCACGATCTGCCCACACGCTGCCATCACCGTTTAGCACCACGTCCGTCACCAGCGGATCTTGCAGCGGCTCTGCCAGGGGTCCCAGCCCACTGAACTCGCGTTGGAGTGTGCGTACATTCTCCACGCTCGCTTTGCCGATCAAGTGCAAACTCTGCGAAAGGTCTCGCTCGTCCGGCCTGCTAATTCCTTGTTCTGCCAGGTCATCTCGCACAATCGCGAGGAGACTACGCGCGGATTCTCGCTGTTGCTGTTTCTTAAGCTTCTTCAGCTCAGTGTTCTTTCTTCGTGACGCCCCCACGTCTCCCCCTTTCTTTGAGACCACTAACTGGCTAGCGGCAGTGCACATTCGCCAACGATGTGCAGGATCTTCTCCCATACCTCACGCACCGGCCCACGAACCCGGTCGTTCTTCAAAGAGCTTTCGATCCAGTACTCAGCCTCTCCCCTATCCAACGCCGGCGTGCAGTGAGTATCGTGCCGAATAACAGCCACGGGAACCTCATCCAGCATCATCGCGGCGACGGCCACAGAGGTCGATGCACCAGGGATCTCACGGAGGACTATCAGTGGTTGCGCCCGGTCGTTTTCGAGCATCCGGTTACGCAACGCACCGGCGGCCGTCACACCCTGGATGGTCAATGGAGCCACAAGTACGTGAACGTCGGGCTCCGCTGCGCCCCACTGTTCTGACCACCCTGCACTCGCACTATCAGCCACTGGCAGGCTGCGTCCGCAATCCACGACTAGGTCGTCAGCGTGCATAAGGTGCGCGATCTGCCCGATGTCGAGCCCCCGTCCGCCGCTGTGCGCGCCGAAAGTCGGATATCGGTCAGCGTAGATCACGGGTACCGCCCCGCCTTCTGCATCGATCTTCTTTCCACCTGCACTGTCGAAACCCAGCATCAGCAGGTGGCTGCGCAGCTGATCGAAATCACAATCGGCGGGAATCTGGTTACGCGTCAGGCCGGGTCGCCGTTCCTTGCCCAGCACCAAATCCAAACCACAGGAGTGGGGATCAGCGTCCACCAATACCGCAGGCCTGCCTTCACAGGACATGTAATAGGCCAACTGTGCCGCAAACAAACTTGATCCAGCACCACCGGTCGCCGAGCTCACCGCAATGCGCAGGGCATCTGTCGAGCCGATCATCTCCGCTAACACCATCGCACCCCCGGCATCCAGGGAGGGCTCCAGGCGATCCACGCGGATGGTTCGCACCAAGTGATGCCGGGTGAGCTCGCTTTCCTTGTCGCTCAGAACAATCGCAGAGTTCTGGCAGGCAAATCCGTCTTTCCGGTCCAGTTCTTGTAAGAGCTCCGCGGTCGATTCCGCCGTGCCGTCGTGAATAATCATTGGTCGCCGGGTCACCGCAACCACCATGCGAGCCTCGTTGTTCCACAGGGGATCAGCGATATCAATGATTACGGGTCGCAGCGACTCTGTCGCGGCCGGCGTTTTTCTTTTTCTCTGTCTCTTCGCTCCACCCATGAACCAAAGACTCGCAGCTTCGGACTCGTAGGTATACCCCTGATTTCTGAGCTGTGGAAAAGTCGGGGTGGCGTCATAAAAAAGGGTCTGGATCCTGTGGATAACCCGCAACGCAAAAAGATGAGAGTGACATAAGTGTCGCAATGTAATTAGAATGACAAATGTGACTCAGCACCAGGAACCACGCGACACCTCGGGTGAGAAGCGCGTACTGGCCATTTTCGACCTCGATAAAACGATCATCGACACGTCGGCATCCCTGGCCTACCGCCGCCCGATGGCCGAACGTGGCCTGCTGAATACCGGCGAGGTGCTGAAGATGATGGCCATGCTGGGCAATTACATGTTCACGACCCATTCCGAGGACAGCCTAGAATCCACAAAAGAAGCGCTGACCAGGATCATTAAAGACCGTGAATCCGAACCCCTGCGACAGGTCGCACAAGACGCACTGCAAGAGGTCATCACTCCATTTATTTATGCCGAAGCGCGCGAACTCATCGAATGGCACCGCGAACAAGGGCACAGCATCGCCATCGTCACTGCCTCCGCGTCCATCATGGTGCAACCCATCGCCAAGGAACTGGGCGTGGATCACCTCTTTGCCACCGAGCTAGAAGAAAAGGACGGGCGGTTCACGGGCGCCGTCACGCACTTCAACACAGGCCACGCGAAAGTCGAGCGCATCCGAGAACTTGTCGCCGAGCACGGCTATGACCTGGACGAAAGCTACGCCTATTCCGACGCCGCCACCGACATCCCCATGCTGGAGCTGGTGGGCAACCCGGTTGCCGTGAACCCGGACCGCCCCCTAAAGAAGCGGGCTACGGAAGAGAGCTGGCCGATCAAGCAGTTCAACCGCCCGGAACCGCTGTTCCCACAGGCGGCAGTTATTGCAGGCGCCGGTGCCACACTCGCCTTGCTGGGTATCGCCGCTACTGGCCTTGCAATGTGGTGGCGCGGGCGCGACAAGGACGCCTAAACACGCCTACGCAACCTCAATCGCACCCAAGCGCACTACCCCTGCTTGGCGTCAGCGATCGACTTACCCTCCAGCGACCCCTCGGATAGCCCCGTGGCGTGGAAAACGATCCACTCGGCCACCCCCTCCGGGGTGCCGCTGGCGAACCCCTCGGCCTTAGCCAGATACTCGTCGCGCTTGCGGTTCCACCACACCTCCGGCACACCCAGACCACGCGGATCCAAGCCAGTGGCGATGGTCGCCAGACGGGAACAAGCACGAGCGGTCACGCCGGTGGCGTCCGCAAAAGGTCGCAACGTCAGCAGCTCACCATGGATCACTGCCGATAGCACCGTGGCATTCACCTTGGTGCCACCCGTAATGAACTTCCCCAGCAGCTGCAGGCGTGCATCGGTCGAACGGCGTGGGCGCCCCGGTACCAAAAACTCCGCATCACCTGCAGCTTTTTGACGGAATGCAGGATCGGACATTTGGGGGCTGGCAACTGCATTGATGCGAGCGATGATCTGCAGCGGGGCGCGGCGCCACGTAGTCACTGTTTCTGTGATCCCGTCCGGCGCCAAAAACTCAGCGGCACGCAACGCGCCGGCCAGGATCGGATCCTCCACCTGGCCACCCTCTGGCAGACGCGGTGATCCACCATCCAGCTGCGCCGAGGCGCGTGCTCCGCGTAGCACCGCTTCGGCTCCCGTGACATCCCACCCACGTAGGTTTGCAGGGTGGCGATGTAGCCGCGCCAGGTGGTCATTAGTCTGAGCCACAGCCTCCGGCACTCCGGGCAATTCGGCTAGTCCAGCGAGCGGGTCGTGCGCAGATTTGTCATCCATATTTAAGACAATAATGCACCCGCGCGCGCATTCTTTGCCATGGTCTGGCAAACTAGGGGAAGTCAATTAGGTGTAACCACAGGAGTTTTACAGTGAGCAACAACGATCGCGAGGGCATGTTCACAGACCGCGATAGCTTCAACCCGCAGGTCAACGCTATTCCACTGTCCGATGTGGATACTCATGCCAAGGGTCAGGCTAGTATCAGCGACCTGGTGAAGGATGCCTCTGCACAGGTTTCCTCCCTCGTCCGCTCTGAGGTTGAGCTGGCAAAGACCGAGATCGCTACGTCCGCTAAGAAGGCGGGCATCGGCGCTGGCCTGTTCGGCGCAGCTGCCGTGATTCTGGCCTACAGCTCCTTCTTCCTCTTCTTCACCATCGCCGAGGTACTGGATACCTTCATGTGGCGCTGGGCGGCTTTCCTGGTCGTCTTCCTGTTCATGCTGGTTCTGGTGGCCATCCTGGCGCTGATCGGTCTGAAGAAGGTTAAGGGTGTTAAGAAGCCGGAGAAGACCATCGAGTCCGTCGGAGAGCTTAAGTCCGTCATCCCGCAGAAGGGCAGGAACAGCGCCTCTGCACGTCAGCCGGGAATGTACACCTAAACTGCCGCTCCTTAGATGACGTCCGAAGACACTCACGCTTCAGATCCGCACACCCCGCATGCCACTTTCGTGCATTCGCGGGGTGTGCGTCTTCGCGTGGACGTACAAGGCCCCCGCAAGGCGCCGCTTATACTTTTCATCCACGGCTTCGGTGGGGGTGCTTTCGACTGGCATCCGCTGATGCAGCAGCTAGCTGGTGAGCACTTCCGCCTCGCCGCTGTGGATCTGCGGGGCTATGGTCGCTCGGATAAGACCCCGCGCGGCTATGACCTCACCACCGCCGCCAGTGACATGGCCGGGGTGATCCGCGGCCTCGGGCACACGACCGCCACCGTCGTCGGCCATGGCTACGGTGGCATGGTCGCGTGGACGCTCGTGGCTCATACCCCGGAACGTGTCCGCAGCTTTGTCACTCTGTCTTCCATTAACCCGTTGCTGCGTTTCCGTGGCATCCTGGCTCAGCCGTTCTCACAGCCGAATTTTGCCCGCCGGGTTCTCTCCGCTCAGCTGCCGCGCCTTCCGGAGCGCAAGCTTTTGGCGGATAACGCCGCGGCCGCCGAGAAGATCTTTAGGGCCGGTGTGGCCCCGGGGTTTAGGGATACGGACGCCTACTTCACAAATGCCGCACTCCGCCGCGAAGCCATGCAGGTGGATAAGGTCGCGCATTTGTCCTGTGAGTATCTGCGCTGGCCGTTCCGCAGTCGCTTCCGCCCCGAGGGCATGAGGTTTGAGCGGACCTTCCCCGCCACCACCCCAGTTCCTCTGTTGGCTATCGACGGCAGCATGGATCCCATCTTTGACGAGGCCCTGGCGGCAAAGTCCGCCCAGCGCGCCGAAGCTGTGGAACGCAAACTCTTGTTTGGTGTGGGGCACTATCCCCACGTGGAAGATCCACCCTGCATCGCGGAGCTCCTCCGCGAACACATGCGCGCCGAAAGCCGCTAGTCCGCCACGCAGGCGCCAGTCTCGATGGGCCCGCGGTGGGAGGTCACGTCTCCAACGTGGCTCATTACTTCTTCCCTAGTCAGGGCGTAGCCGGTGTCCTTCTCATTCATATCCGCACCGAACACTAGCCCCAACACGTGACCATCGGTATCGATCAGCGGGCCACCGGAGTTCCCCTGCACCACCGAACCGCGCAGTGAGTAGCTTTCGCGCTCCACACGGGAGTCAGCATAGATATTCGGCCCGCTGACCACGAACTTTTCACGGATTCGTGCGGGCGAGGCCTTGAATGGACCGCCGTTCGGGTAACCCATCACGATGGCGTCTTGGCCTTGCTGGCCTTCTCCCTCAGCCCACTTCATAGGCACATACGGCAGATTGTCGCTATGTAGCAGGGCGATATCCACCTGCGGGTTGTAGTACACAACCTCAGCCTCATGCGGACCGTCCTTCGTAGCGAGCGTTACCTTGTTGGTTCCCGCCACCACGTGCGCATTCGTCATCACGGTGTCCTCGGCAACCACCCAACCACTGCCCTGCAGAAGGCGTTTGCATTTTTCCGCCTCACCGACGACGCGCAGCACACTATCGCGTGTGTTTGTCACCGCCGGCGAGCGCATCAGCGCGTTATCTGGCGGGTCGACCTCTGCGGTAGGCAGGTTCTCCATCGGGTCGGCGATCATGGGGAAGCCCGAGTCGTTAATCAGCTGCGACGTTTGGGCAGGTAGCTGCTTGAACCACGCCGGGGCAGCATTGCCCACGCTGCTTAAAATCTTGCTGCCTCTAATGGCTTTCCCTAGACCGCCGATATTGCCGGCTGCGATGGGTACAAGGATCAACCACACAATCAGCAGGGTTGTGAAGACCTGCACAATCGCGCCCACTATGGACTCTGCTCTCAAAGCCTCGCGGGTGCGGATCTTGTCCCGCAGTCTGGTTCCTATTCCCGAGCCGATTGCGTAGCCCACCACCACGACCACGGTCACGGTGAGCAATGCGGCGAAGAATCGGGCGCTGTAGCTATCCGGTGCTTTATCCTCCGCTAGGTGCACTGCCAAGGGCACGAGTTTTACGCCAAAGAACCCGCCCAGGATCACGCCTGCAAAGCTCAGTACGGCGCTAAATCCGCCCTGTCGATAACCGGATAGCAGAGCGCCGAGGCACAAAAAGACCAGCACAATATCGAGGGTTAGCGACCCCGTGGTTCCGCTCATGGTGCGCCTCCGTTTCTGCCTGATTCATTGGCTCGGTCGAACCCTTCCCGCATCTCTTTCAGCGCTTCGCCATTAGCGGATCCGGCAAGGGTCTCAAAGAGGTTCCACGGCTCATCCGCGCCGCTAGCACCACCACTGGACCAAGGCTCTTCCCATCCCGCACGTTGTAACAGCGCATTGATCACGCCTCCCGTGAATCCCCACAGCACCAGCGGGTTATCCGCACCGATGTGCAGGTTCCAGGCCGGTCCGCGCCAGCCAGCGAAGCCGACCTCAAAACGCCGTTGCGGATTCACTAGCTCACTTAAGGGAAAGGGTTCGACCCAATCGTTTTCGGTTGTGGGGCAGCTTACCTTATGAGGTTGACGCCACCACGCCACCACAGGCACCACAGCAAAATTTGAGCGGTCAATATATATCGGTTGCAAGATTGCGAAAGGCTCCACCGTCGTCGGATCCAGACTGGTTTCCTCCTCCGCCTCTCGCAGGGCAGTGTCGATCGGCCCGGCATCGGCATCCTCCACACGCCCGCCGGGGAAGGCAACCTGCCCACTGTGGTTGCGCATGGTCGGTGTGCGATGTGTCAACAGCATAGTTGCATCGGCGGGGAAGGCTTGTCTGCCTGTGGTTCCAGCAGGGCGGCGGAAGTCGGCGTCACCAGAAAGCAAAACCAGCACCGCCGAATAGCGCGGAGGGCGACCTTGGTCGTCCGTCTCTGGCACGATCCGAGCGGAGTCATTCAGGTACTGGTGGATGTCCACTTCGCGACAGTCGCGGGCAAATTCACGCAGCCATTCGGGCAGGTCAAAAGGTAATTTCGGTTGGATGTCTATATTTGTAAGCCACTGTTGAAGTTGCTTGTGCGGGTGCGTCATAGGGCTTTTTGCACCGCCTCTTCTAGCTCTTCGGCACCATGGAAAGTCTGCGCATATAACCGCGCGCGGGTGCCGTCCGGGTTGTAGACCACGGTTAGTGGCACGACTTTTGGCAGGTTCGCTGCAGAGTCGAAGGTGTGGTTGGAATCCTGGTAACTCGGCAAAGTATCTACGCCCAGGTCGCTTAGCATATCGGCACCTGCCTGTGCCTTGGCATCCAGATGCACGCCGACGACATTCCACTCGGGGTGCTTGTCCGCTAGCTGTTGAATCGTCGGCAACTCCTCACGGCAGGGAGCGCACCACCAGGCCCAGACGTTGACCACCGTGGGCTTTCCGGCCAGCTGCTCGGCCAGCGAGGTTTCTGCGCCATCGCCTTCGCCATTAGTCAAACACGGTAGGCGCACATCCCGCAGCTCCGCATTGGGACTGAGCTGTGCTTTCCCAGCATCTTTGTCTGCACCTTCCGGACAGCGTACTTTCTGCGCTACCTCGACAGGGCCGTTGGTCACTGGCGCTGAGGGGGCGTCCTCCCCCATGGCAGAACTGGTCGCACGCGCATCGTCCGGAGCGTCCTCCCGCAGCGCTGCGATGAGCGGCAGGCACGCAATGGCGATGCCAACGACCAGTGTGACGGCAATAATGATCGCGCGTGTTCGAGGGGAGTGTTCGGCAGGTGCAGACATAACAAAAAGTCAGTGTACCCGGCCTGTTCGTCGTACCGGTTAGAATCCGGCCATGCCCAGCAGGTGGTCGCGGTCATCGGACTTAATCATTTTTGACGCCACCTCCGGGTCAGCTGGCCCCGCCACCCCGAAGCTTGGGCACTGGCGGGCGAGGAAGCAGGCTCCACACGCTGCTCGGCGCGAATGGCAGATACGACGGCCATGGAAGATCGCCCGGTGCGAGAAAAGGGTCCATTCCTTGCGTTCGATGAGTTCCATAAGGTCGCGTTCGACTTGTACAGGATCCTCGTGCTCCGTGAGTTTCCAGCGGCGTGCCAGGCGACCAAGGTGGGTATCCACCGTAATACCCGGCACTCCGAAAGCGTTGCCGAGCACCACGTTTGCAGTCTTCCGCCCCACCCCGGGGAGCTTGACCAGTTCTTCGAGGGTTCCGGGAACCTCCCCGCCATGGTTGTCCTCGATTGCCTGGGCCAGGCCGACAATGCTCTTCGCTTTTGAGCGGTAGAAACCGGTGGACTTGATGATCTGTTCGACGTCCTCGATGTTCGCCTCTGCGTAATCAACAGCGGTGGGATAGCGACGGAACAGAGCCGGGGTGACGGCATTGACGCGTTTGTCGGTGCACTGTGCGGAAAGGACGGTGGCAACCAACAGCTCAAGGGGATTTTGGAAGTCCAACTCGCAGTGTGCCCCCGGGTAGGCCTCGGCGAGAGCGCGGTTGATTTTACGCGCACGACGTTTGCGGCCTAGCGGG
Organism: Corynebacterium sp. p3-SID1761; assembly: GCF_055862885.1. Classification (NCBI taxonomy): domain Bacteria; kingdom Bacillati; phylum Actinomycetota; class Actinomycetes; order Mycobacteriales; family Corynebacteriaceae; genus Corynebacterium; species Corynebacterium sp. p3-SID1761. The sequence continues at coordinate 23,238 of NZ_JBSQBJ010000022.1, forward strand.
GTTTCCTCGCCCTTCGCAGCAATATGAGCGCCGATACGCGGCAGGGTTGGCGGAATCGGTTGCTTTTGGGATCTCTTTTGGTTTGTATTCTGGGGAGTTCGCGGGGAGGACGAGAGGGACATAAAACCTTTAGAATGTCGAGGACTGAAGGAAGGAACTTAAAAACAGCGAGGATACTCATTCTGCGACCGGAAATGGCAGCCAATAATATTCTTAAATGTACCTTCCCGTGGAATTGCGCTGTGACATAGTTGGGTATGCTCTAACAGAAGAGACGAACGATACATATTTTTCTCTAGATGTACGCGAGGTGGTTCACCCCAGCCACCGCAATGCCAGAAACGGAAGTGAAACAAGGGATGGCAGAAGTATCCGAAATACTATCGAGGGCAGGCATCTTCCAGGGTGTTGAACCCACCGCCGTGCGTACCCTCATCGAACAACTGGATACCGTCAAGTTTCCTCGTGGCACCACCATCTTCGACGAAGGTGAGCCGGGAGACCAGCTGTACATCATTATCAGCGGCAAGGTGAAGCTCGCCCGCCACTCCGTTGATGGACGTGAGAACCTGCTGACCGTTATGGGACCTTCCGACATGTTCGGCGAGTTGTCCATCTTCGATCCCGGTCCTCGCACTTCCTCCGCTGTCTGCGTGACGGAGCTGCACGCGGCGTCGATGGATTCCACCATGCTGCACAACTGGATCAGCGAGCACCCGGAGATTGCAGAGCAGCTGCTGCGTGTGCTTGCCCGCCGTCTGCGCCGCACCAACAACTCCCTGGCTGATCTTATCTTCACCGATGTTCCCGGTCGCGTGGCCAAGGCTCTGCTGCAGTTGGCGAACCGCTTCGGCACCCAGGAAGGCACCGCTCTTCGCGTCCACCACGACCTCACTCAAGAAGAGATCGCCCAGCTGGTCGGCGCGTCCCGCGAGACCGTGAACAAGGCTTTGGCCGAGTTCGCCCACCGCGGTTGGATCCGTCTGGAAGGAAAGTCGGTGCTGATCTCCGACACCGAGCGCCTGGCTAAGCGCGCCCGCTAAAGGCAACTTTTAGCCCACTGGGGTAGAAACAAAAGCCCCGCTAGTAATCCTCCTAGGAGTTCTAGCGGGGCTTGCTTTCGTTCAGTTACGAGTTAGCGTTCGTCGTGTTAGTTCTCGTCACCGCGCAGGAAACGCAGCGTCACGCGAGTGGACTGTGCCGCAGCGTCACGCAGCACCGGATCGACGTCCGTGTAAATCTCGTCCACGATCTCATTGACCGAAGCATCATCGCCCAGCTTCTTTAGGGCGGCCTTGACCTGCTCCAGGCGCTGTTCACGACGGTCGATGTACTTCTGTGCCACGGCAGCTAGATCCGGCTGATCCGGACCGTGTCCTGGCAGCAGAGGCTTATCCTGGCCACGCTCGCGCAGCTTGGCCAGCGTTTCCAGGTAAGCGCCTAGATCACCATCAGTTTCGGAGATCATAGTGGTGTGACGACCTGCCAGCGTATCGCCAGTGATGATGCCTTCTACGTCGGAATCATCAGTACCGCCGTTGGAGTGGATAAAGAAAGCCACGCAGTCAGAGGTGTGGCCGGGGCAGTGAACGACCTCGATGGTGGGGGTCAGGCCCTCGAAGGAGATAATCTCCCCATCCTTCAGCTCCTCACCAGCGATGCAGTACTGCTTGTCGAAGGCACGGATCGGAGCGCCAGAAATCTGGCGGAAGCGCTGAGCTCCATTGGCGTGATCCGCGTGGCGGTGCGTCAACAGCACAGCGCCGATCTCCGCGCCACCATCGGTGGCCTTAGTGTTGAGTACGTTCAGGTGGCCCTCATCCTGCGGACCTGGATCCACCACAACAGATACTGTGTCGTTTTCTCCCTTGATTACCCAGGAGTTCGTGCCTTCCAAGGCTGCATAGCTGGGGTTCGGTGCGAGGACGACACCGACGTTCGGGGTTACGGGACGTAGTTGGCTATAAGCGGGGTGCTCCATGCCTCCCAGTGTAGAACGAACCTACAAACTATGCGCTGATCTGCGCGATGATTTCTACCTCTACGGGGGCGTTCAGCGGCAGTGCGGCCACGCCGACAGCTGCGCGAGCATGCACTCCCGCCTCGCCGAAGATCTCTCCCAGCAGCTCGGAAGCGCCATTGACTACGCCGGGCTGGCCACCAAAGCCGGCGGTGGAGGCAACAAAACCATTGACCTTTACAATTCGTTCAATGTTTTCGATTCCCACCAGATCATCGATCGCGGCAATGGCGTTTAGTGCAGCAATACGGGCGGCGTCATAGGCTTGCGCCTCAGTGACATCCGCGCCGACCACGCCAGTGACAGGCAGGCTACTGTCTACGAAAGGCAATTGTCCGGAGGTGTAGACGAGGTTGCCGCTGCGCACAGCGGGGACGTAGGCGGCGACGGGTGCGGCCACCGGCGGGAGCTGCAGGCCGAGCTCTTCGAGCTTGGAACGGAAGTTCTGCTGCGCCATGGTTACTGCTCCAGGGGGCGCTTCATGTAGGCGACGTGCTGCTCACCAGTCGGTCCGGGCAGCACGGAAACGAGCTCCCAGCCATCCTGGCCCCAGTTGTCGAGGATCTGCTTCGTCGCGTGAGTGAGCAGCGGTACGGTTACGTATTCCCAGTTAGTCATGGCCACCACCTTAGCGGTTCGGCGGTTTACTTAGCTGCTTTAGCTGCTTCCAGCTGGCCGGCGAAGAAGTCTGCCCAGCTGGTGATCTCGGGGTGCTTGCGCAGCAGGGCGCGGCGCTGACGCTCGGTCATGCCACCCCACACGCCGAACTCCACCTTGTTATCCAGTGCATCAGCACGGCACTGGAGCACTACAGGGCAGTGGCGGCAGATAGCTACGGCCTTGCGCTGAGCTGCACCCTTTACAAACAACTCGTCCGGATCCACGTTGCGGCAGTGCGCCTGGGTAATCCACTCGCCGCGATTATTGAAAGACTCGCGGGTCGTGATTTGTTCGGCAGGCTGGCAGGTCGGCTTCGAACCGTTGCTGACCTTTGTGTGGGCGAGCGATGCAGTCATTTTCTCCTCCGAAACGTGCCTTTCGGCAGGGTGGCCGTCGCTCCTTGTGCGTCGGTTGTCGTTTCTTACCACCAACTGCCATATGAGGCTTGCTGTAGTAGTAATTTTATTCACACGTTTTTAGAAGTGTCGAATACATCACATTTTGGGGGTAATTGATATCCACGCGACACTCGTCGAGTAGGGATTCAATTAACCAGGGAAAACCTCCCACACCACACGCTGTGCCAAACACTTTTCTTTTGACGCCCTCACGATCCCGCTGGTCAGCACTATCAGTAAAACGTGTCGCACATCACAAACTAGCGAACTTCCTATCCTGCGCTGCACTGCGCTCCTCCCCCACGAAATGCGTATATGCAAGAGTTCAAGGATCACCCCCGACAGCTGGAATGTAGGCGTCAAAAAGAAAGGGGCGGAGGGTTGTCCGGGGCGTGGGTTATGGTGATACGCGTGGAAGCACCGAAGGCATTTCTAAGACTATTCCTCGCCATCCTGGCCGGTGGCGTGCTGCTCGCTGCAGCCATCCTGCCGTTTGCCGGGGCCGGCGGCTGGGTGGTTAACGCCAGCACGGACACGATGAACTCCAATGTGAAAGACATTTCGGAGAACAACACCGTTCCGCTCCGCTCGCGGATCACAGATCGGAATGGCAAAACCATTGCCTGGGTGTACAACCAAAACCGCACCGAAGTGCCATCGGACAAGATTTCACAGGCGATGAAAGACAGCATTGTCGCTATTGAAGACCGGCGCTTCTATGAACACGAAGGCGTGGATATCCGTGGCACCCTGCGCGCAGCGGTGGCAAATATCTCCAGTGGTGGGGTCTCCGAGGGCGCATCGACGATCAATCAGCAGTATGTGAAGAACTATCTGTGGCTGATCTCGGCGGAAAACGAGGACCAGGCAGCGGAAGCGATCGAGACTTCTCTGCCGCGTAAGTTGCGCGAAATGAAGATGGCCGGCCAGCTAGATAGGAAACTGACGAAGGACGAGATCCTGACTCGCTATCTCAACCTGGTTTCCTTCGGCAACAGTGCTTTTGGCGTTCAGGCTGCGGCACAGACCTACTTCGGCGTCAACGCGGCAGATCTGAACGATAACCAAGCGGCATTCCTCGCCGGAATTGTGCAGTCGACTAGCGCCCTGGATCCGTATACGAACCCCGATGGCGCAAAGGATCGACGCAACGCCGTGCTCCAGGCGCGTGTGAATTCCAAGACTCTCTCGCGGAGCGAGGCAGATGCTCTCGCTAAGAAGCCGCTGGGCGTGCTGAAGGCCCCCAAGATCCCAACTAACGGCTGCATCGGCGCAGGCGGAAGCGGGTTCTTCTGCGACTATGTTCTGGAGTACCTGGACAAGAAGGGCATTCCTAAGGACGAAATCACAAAGGGCGGATACACCATTCGCACCACACTGGATCCGCAGGCACAGAAGAGCGCAGAGAAGGCGGCACGCAGCAAAGTGTCACCGACTCAGGAGGGTGTATCGGCGGCTACCGACTACTTGGCTCCCAAGGACGGCATGCACCAAGTTCTAGCCATGGCTTCCTCGCGCAAGTACGGGTTGAATCAGGACAAGCGGCAGACTGTGCTACCACTGACGCACTCTATGCAGGGCCACGGCGCCGGATCCGTTTTCAAGATCTTTGCCGCGGCAGCTGCAATGGAAGACGGCATGGGGTTGAACACTAACCTCGCCGTTCCTGCCCGAGCGGAGGTCGAAGGCATGGGTGCAGGTGGTGCTCGCGGCTGCCCGCCAGGCAAGTACTGCGTGGAAAACGCTGGCTCCTACAAGCCGAACATGACTCTAAAAGAAGCGCTAGCGACAAGTCCGAATACGCCTTTCGTCGAGATGGCGGAGAAGGTCGGGATGAAGCGCATTGTGGATATCGCCATCAAACTGGGGCTGCGTTCCTATAAGGAAAAAGGCAGTTTCGACGGCGAGCACTCTGTGGAGGAGTACATCAAGGACAATAACCTTGGCTCCTTCGTCTTGGGTCCCACTGCCGTGGATCCACTGGAGCTCTCCAACGTTGCCGCCAGCCTCGCCGATCACGGCCGCTGGTGCGAGCCACTTCCCGTGCTAGGCATCAAGGATCGCAACGGCAAGAAGGTGGATTTCGAAGAGGCGAAATGCGAGCAAGCCATCGATAAAGATATCGCGGATGCGCTGGCCAACGGCATGGGAAGCGATGCACAAGGCGGAACAGCTGCCGCTTCTGCGCGCGCAACGGGATGGAGCGCCCCTGTATCCGCAAAGACCGGCACGACGGAAACCAGCTTCTCCGCCGCATTCTTAGGGTTCACCCCGGGCTGGGCTGGATCTTCCTACATCTTCAACGACGGCGGTACTGCCAAGAATCTGTGCACGGCGCCTGTACGCCAATGTGGCAATGGCAACCTCTACGGCGGTAACGAGCCGGCACGGATCTTCTTCGAGACCTCCAAGCCGGTCATTAACAAATACGGTGGTGGCAAGCTCCCGTCCTATAACAAGAAGTACGATGCAGGTACGAACCCCGGTAAATGGGGCGCGCCCGTAACCAACACTGGCGGAGGCGGAACCAGCACAAACAACGCAGCGCCGCCGCAGGCCAACACCCCACCTCCAGAGATCAACCTGCCGCCTGAAGTTCAGCGTGGGCTCAACGATTTGAACGATCTACTGCGCCAGTTCCAGTAGCGTCCGGCCGACCACCACCTTCCCCAAAGAGCGCGAAGCGATACTCTGGAAGACGTGAAAAAGAACTCCCGCAATGCCAAAGCCGAGCCCCACAAGCAACGTTCAATTCCTGCCAGGCTGCTGGCGTGCGTGGCCGGACTTGGAGCCGCTAGCGTAGCAGTATCTGCGGCGTCATATAGAGAAACCCTCAAGTTCCAGCTCCACGAGGTCACCGTGCCGTTGCTAGAGCCCGGCACCCTACCTGCTGATTGGGATAGCTTCCGGTTGCTACACGTAAGCGACCTGCACATGCTGGATAAGCAGCACCACAAGCAGGAATGGGTTGCGGCACTCGACGAGTTGGATCCTGACCTGGTGGTCAACACCGGCGACAACCTGGGCGAAAAGGAGGGCGTACCGGGAGTTCTCCGTGCACTCGGTCCGCTACTGGAACGCCCAGGAGTGTTCGTATTCGGCAGCAATGACTATTTTGCGCCCCGCCCTGTGAACCCCTTCATTTATCTGCTTGGCAAGAAGCGCAAGCCTTCCGATGAGCAGCTGCCTTGGAAGGGGATGCGCGCTGCCTTTATCGAACGTGGCTGGCATGATGCCTCGAATGCCACGGTTGAGTTCGCTATCGACCCGGCGGCAACGGGTTCGCTTACTAGCCCTGCAAAGATCAAGCTGGCCATCGCTGGTGTGGACGACCCTCACCACGAGCTCGACGACTACTCGCAGATTGCTGGTCGTCCGAATAGTGACGCCGACTTGGCCATCGGCCTCAGCCATTCCCCGGAACCGCACGTTCTGGACCACTTCGCCGCTGACGGATATCAGCTGGTACTGAGCGGTCACACGCACGGTGGGCAACTGTGCCTGCCTGGTGGGCGCGCCATCGTGACGAACTGCGGCATCGACCGTAGCCGTGTGCGTGGACTATCTCGCTGGACCGAGCGCATGTGGCTGCACGTGACCAACGGGTTGGGTAACTCGAAGTATGTGCCCTTCCGCACCTTCTGCCGCCCGTCGGCAACACTGATCCACATCGTGGAGAAGCCGTCGGAATAAGCGGCGGAGAAGAAGAGGGATAACAGAGGAAAGCAAAGGAAAATGCCCTCTATACAGCCATTTTGAAAATTGTCCCCTCTGCGGGCTATAGTTGTTCGAGTTGCAGCCGTTGGCTTTGCATCATTTGCGAGGTTGCTCGCAGTTCGCAGAACTAACGTGCCGCTCCAGACCGGGATATGGCGCAGCTTGGTAGCGCACCTCGTTCGGGACGAGGGGGTCGCAGGTTCAAATCCTGTTATCCCGACCAACAATAGCCCCAGTCAGTGGCTCCACACAGGTCACAGGCTGGGGCTTTTTTGTATCCTTGCGCCCCCTATCCCTCACAGTGTAAGAAGTTATT
>NZ_JBSQBJ010000023.1:0-28173 GCF_055862885.1 Corynebacterium sp. p3-SID1761
CAACGAGGCTGAATGAGATAAAGAAAAAGGCGAGGATGAGCCCGATAGTTCGGACCCTTCCTCGCCCTTTCTTTTTGCCTTGCGGCAAAAAGTTGGTTCCGATGGTGACGAGCCACCGAAAAGCCAGTTCCGGTAAACGGTTGCCAGGTGACGAAGCTGACTGCCGTGAAGTAGCCGGATAAACAACCGCAGCACTTCATAAGAAGCCACGACTAGAGCACATGAGTATGCAGGGAGAAGAGAGAAACCCGCAACGCATGTTCAACGCTCCAGCGATGTGAACCTTCCTTAGTACTGCAACATATTCCACAACTGCAGTGCGCCTCAGGTGACTAGCCTGCGACACATCCATGAGGTTAGCCAACCCTCACTTCGGTTGTCAATATTTAAACAACAAAAATGTTGATTAAATGGTTGACCTGTGCTTTTGTGGCGCGAAATCAACTCACCCTCCCCCTTGGGGGAACGATTCCCACATGCGAGGAATTCGTCAGTGTGCCTTCGCCCGACATCGAGGGGTTTTCTTGTACTTCTCGAACAAGAAGATGCTATTCTCATAAGCAACGCAGAGATGCACGTCACAATGCGGGCTTGCTATCGAGCTGCAACACAATAACTCTCTATAGCCGACGCTGATGCTTAAGAATCTGGCCGAACGCATGACGAGTGCACAAGAGACATACAGAGACCTACAGAATCTCAACGTCTCAACCGGTTCAGTATTCAAGCAACCAACGTCTTGGTTTTGAAAGGAACCCATGAAGAACTTCCTGCCACGCAACATTTTCGAAGAAGAGCACAACATGTTCCGCGAGGCCTGCGCGGACTTCGTGAAGGCCGAGATTGCCCCGAACGTCGACCGCTGGCACGAGCAGGGCTACTGCGACCGTGAGATGTACCAGAAGGCCGGCCAGCAGGGCCTGCTGGGCATGATGGCTCCGGAGGAGTTCGGCGGCGGTGGAATGGAGAACGACTACCGCTTCAACGCTGTGCTGACCGAGGAGCTGGCCAAGGCTGACTCCGGCTCCGTCATCGTGGGCATCCAGACCATCAACGACCTGGTCATCCCCTACCTGCAGCGCTTCGGTAACGACGAGCAGAAGGAGCGCTTCCTGAAGCCGCTCTGTGCTGGTGAGAAGATCGCTGCTCTGGCTATGACCGAGCCGGGCGCAGGTGCTGACCTGGCTGGCATCCGTACCTTCGCAAAGAAGGACGAGAACGGCGACTACATCGTCAACGGCGCCAAGACCTTCATCTCCAACGGTGTCCAGGCTGACTTCACCCTGCTGGTCGTTGTGACCAACCCGGAGAAGGGTCGCGCCGGCGTTTCCATGCTGATCGTCGAGGACGGCATGGAGGGCTACACCAAGACCGGTCCGCTGAAGAAGGTCGGCCTGAAGTCCCAGGACACCGCTGAGCTGTCCTTCGAGGACACCCGCGTTCCGAAGGAGAACCTGCTGGGCGAAGAGGGCGCTGCATTCGGCTACCTGCGCACCAACCTGGCTCAGGAGCGCCTGTCCATCGCCGTCGGCTCCATCGCTACCTCCCGCCGCGCATTCGATCTGGTGTACAAGCACTCTCAGGATCGCAAGACCTTCGGTCAGCGCCTGATCGACCACCAGGCATACCGCTGGGAGCTGGCCAAGATGGCTACCAACATTCAGACCTCCCAGTCCTTCGTTGATGCCTGCATCATGGAGAAGGTCAACGGCACCCTGGACGAGGTCACCGGTGCAATGGCCAAGTACCAGACCACTGAGCTGCAGATTGAGGTCGTCAACGAGGCACTGCAGCTGCACGGCGGTTACGGCTTCATGCTGGAGTACCCGATCTCCACGCACTACCTGGACTCCCGCGTACAGCCGATCTACGGCGGCCCGAACGAGATCATGATCGAGATCATCTCTCGCCGCCTGGCCAAGGGCGAGAAGTAGGGCTCTAAAAGTAGGGCTCTAGCCCTACTCCCCCTTAAACTGCGGTGGTCGCTTTCCTACGAAAGCAGCCACCGCTTCGCTATGGTCAGCGGTGTTAAACAGACGCAACTGCGCGTCGGCCTCAGCCGCCGCTGCCTCACTGATAGCCGCGGCATTCTTAACCAGCGCCTTCATCTCCTTATAGGCCGCCGTCGGCCCATTGGCGAAAGATACCGCCAACTTCTCTGCCGTGGCCTCTAGCTCTTCTGGCTTCACCAGGTTCTCGACCAGTCCTAGCCCATAAGCCTCGTCAGCGGGAACTTTTCGATCCAGAAGCAGCAACTGCAGGGCTTTCGCCCTCCCTACACAATCCACCAGTGTCTTCGACAGTCCGGAGTCCGCGGCTAGTCCCACACCAGTGAACGCACCTTTAAACGACGCAGCCGTTGACATCACGCGGAAGTCGCAGGCCATCGCAAGCCCCCAGCCGGCTCCTGCCGCTGGTCCCTGTAGCACGGCAATGGTCGGCACGGTGATGCCGGTGAGCTGCTCGACCATCGGGTTGTACTCCTCCACAACCTTCTCCATCCCCGTGCGGTTCTGCGTATCCTGCAGCTGCTCTTTCAGGTCCTGCCCGGAGCAAAAGGCCTTACCAGCAGCCCGCAGTACGACTGCACGCACGGCGGATCCAGGTTCCTGCGAATCCTTTTGCGCCTCGCGGAATGCATCAATCAGCGCAAGCCGCAGCGCCTTATCCAGCGAGTTGTATGCCTCCGGGCGGTTGATGGTGATGTAGCGTACGGCTCCAACTGTGGAGACCTGCACGATGTCGCCCGCCGTCGTCGACGCAGCGGCAGTGCTTGGAGAGTTAGCGGTGTTCGCAGTGTTAACAGAGTTAGCAGAGTTTGGAATGTCCTGAGTCATAGAACAAACTCTAGGCCATCTGCCCGTCAGCTTGGCTCGCAAGGAAGCTCAGGAAACGGAGGGCCGGCTCGGAGAGGCGGTTCTTCGAGCTCCACACCACTCGCAGCGGCCGGTCGAACTTGACTCCGGCCACCGGAACCTCCACGTACTGCCCAGTAGCTAGTTGCGACGCTACGGCTCTTCGCGCGATCACCCCTGGCGCCCCGATCGCACCGATTGCCGTACGTTGAGCCCCCAGGGAACCAAATTCCCCCGCCGGTGGAGCGAGCTCGCCCAACACTGCCTCCACCACTTCCCTGGTGCCGCTTCCCGGTTCGCGTAGCACCAAAGGCGTGGACTTCAACTCGTTTTTCGTCACTATTTTTTCTCTTGACGCCGTTTTCCCCGGCTTAGTGTCCGAATGACCATGATCGTTGGCCTGCGCCCAGGGGTGTTCTGCAGGTGCGACAACCACCAGTTCATCGTGCCCCAGCACCCGCTGGTGCAGTTCGTGTGTGACCCAGTTTCCCTCTACTACCGCCAGTTCCGCCTGGCCCTGGACAACCTGGCGCTGCGCCTCTTGGCTATTGAGTTGCCGCATATGCAGATGAGTCTGTGGGCTGGTGCGCAAATACTTCGCTGCCCAACGTGGGTAATCCAATTCCGCCACGGTGTTCGAGGCCACGAGTTTAACCTCTTCGACAACGCCTTCTCCCAGTGCTTCTTCAAGGCCACGAGCGCATTCGTCGAGCGCTTCTTCTAGGCTCTCCAGTACGCGGACGACCTGGCGGCCTACCTCCGTGGTGGAACTCCCTGCGGCTCCGCGCCAGAAGATGCGCGCATCTAGGTGTTTTTCCAACTTGGCAATGCGCATACTGACAGTCTGTTGCGAGACGTTCAGATGCTCTGCGGCCCGGTTCATGCCTCCATACCGAGCGACCGCGAGGACGGAATCTACTGTGAGGGCGTCAGGAACAAAGCCACGTTGAGCAGGGAAAGAATCCCCTTCGTTATCAAGATTCCTTTGGGGGTACATGCATTCATTGTAACCCTGTCCAGCACATACACTCTCCCGCTACTGCCGAGCACTGCCTAGCCTCGAGAATATGAGTACGAAGCACAGCAAGCCCGACCTACCGCCCCTAGGCCCCGGTTGGGCCGGAGCGGTGATGGGGCTGGGCATCACGGCGTCACTCATTGACATTCACCTGAGCTCAACGCTGGGGCACCTCCCTGCCGAGCTAATGCTTGGCGTGGCGACACTCCTCGCTTTGGCTCTCACCGTGGGGTTCCTTAGACATCGCAACCCGGGTTTCCACTCGAGCGCCATGCCGGCATGGGGAATGGCTTCCATGGGCATCCTCGCCTTGGGAAGTGCCTACTCCCTCATCTTCAGCAGCTGGTCAGTTCACACCTTCTGCTGGACCGTAGGGACCGTCCTTGGCGCGATCACGTGCGTGAAGTTCTTCCGCTATCTCTTTGTTAGCCGCCCAGCTCCCGCCTTTACCTGCGGGCTGCCCCTAGTAGCGCCTATGGTTGCCGCTACCGCCTCGGCTCAGCTGGCACCCCATGTGGGTGAGTGGGGCTCAACTGTGCACGGAATCGGGGTCGCATGCTTTGCCCTGGCCTGGGTGACGGCAGTACCGACATTTGCCTTCATCTACGCGCGCACCTTCCCGATCATCCCCGCCCAGTTCGCCACCACCGCGTGGATTCCGCTGGGACTCGTCGGCCAGTCCACCGTGGCCGCACAGTTGCTTGCGGGTAACCAGTGGCACTTCCGTGCCACGGTCTACGGCTTAGTAATACTGAGCGTTGGTATTCCCCTCGCCGGCTACGCCATTGTCGAACACTGGGGAACAGCCCTGGGCAGTACCCCCATGCCTTATAACCCCACCTGGTGGGCCAGCACTTTCCCCGTGGGTACGTGCTGTCTTGGAACCCATACTCTGGCCGAAAAATCCACAAATTCCACGCTTCCGGTTTGGGATCTGGGATGGATGGACACCCTCAGCGCCGCCCTGCTGGCTTTACTTCTGCTGCACGTCATTTGGGCAGCATTCGGGGCTCGCAAGCTATCACGGCGACCGGACATCGCAATTGCCGACTAGCACGAAAGCAATGGGTGGGAGATGGCCTAGCCGCGGATGATCTCCGCGCCTGCGTCTTCCAGCTCCTGAATAGCGGACTTGCCGCCCTGCTCAGTCACCGCCGAGCACAGTTGCTCGATGACGCGCACGTGGAACCCAGCATTCAAAGCATCCAGCGCCGTGGCACGGACGCAGAAATCGGTGGCGATGCCCACAATCGTGACGTGTTCAACCTCCAAAGAGTTCAGCCACTGCTGTAGTGTCTGATCTTCGCCAGCCAGGTGGCCTTCGAAGCCCGAGTAGGCAGCGGTGTATTCCCCCTTGTGGAACCATACATCCACTAGCTCAGGGTTGAGCTCTGCACAGGGGTGTGCGCCATGAGTGTCGGCCACACAGTGAACGGGCCAGGTGTTCTTGTAGTCTGGCTCCTCACCCTCGGGCGCGAAATGGCCTTTGGGGTTGATATGCCAGTCGAGCGTGCCGACGATCGGAGGACGGGAAGCAACGGCTTCGCCATCTACACCTACTACCTTGCGCAACCAGGCATTGATACCGCGAGCGACATCCACGCCACGGGCGGTACCAAGGGATCCATCGACGAAGTCATTTTGAACGTCGACGACGATGATTGCCTTTTTCGAGTGGGTGTTGACCATTCCCGTTCCTTTGTCCTCCGGTCCTCAGTTTTTAGTCGCCAGCTAGTGGCAAGCGACTAGTGCAGCTGACCTAAACCAGCTTCCAGTCTTCCAGGCCGTCGTACAGAGGGAAGTCCTCTGCAATCTTGTCCACGCGGGCGCGGAGAGCGGACACGTCCGCATTACCGGCCAGAGCGGTACCGATGACATCGGCAACCTCGGTGAAGGCCTCCGTATCGAGCCCACGGGAAGCCAGGGCGGAGGTACCGATGCGCAGGCCGGAGGTGACCATCGGCGGACGTGGATCGAAAGGCACAGCGTTGCGGTTAACGGTGATGCCAACCTCGTGCAGCAGATCCTCACCCTGCTGGCCATCCAGCTGAGAGTTGCGCAGATCTACCAGCACCAGGTGCACGTCAGTGCCACCCGTGAGGACCTGCACGCCAGCGTCCTTCGTATCCTGTGCGTTCAGACGCTCAGCCAGGATCTTTGCGCCTTCCAAAGTGCGCTTCTGGCGGTCGCGGAACTCGTCAGTCTGGGCCACCTTCATGGCCACTGCCTTCGCGGCGACAGCGTGCATCAGCGGTCCGCCCTGCTGCCCCGGGAATACGGAGGAGTTCAGTTTCTTGGCGTACTCCTGCTTGGCCAGGATCATGCCGGAACGCGGGCCACCCAGCGTCTTGTGAACGGTAGTAGAGACAACGTCTGCATGCGGAACCGGGGACGGGTGCAGGTCTGCGGCTACCAGACCAGCGAAGTGCGCCATGTCCACCCACAGCTTCGCACCAACCTCTTCCGCGATGGACTTGAACGCTGCGAAGTCCTGGTGACGCGGGTACGCGGACCAGCCGGCAATCAGCACCTGTGGCTTTTCGGCAATAGCCTGCTCGCGGATCTTGTCCATATCCAGGCGGAAGGTCTCCGGATCCACCTCGTAGGCAGCAACCTCGTAGAGCTTGCCGGAGAAGTTCAGGTGCATACCGTGGGTCAGGTGGCCACCGTGTGCCAGGGACAGGCCCATGATCTTGTCACCCGGGTTAGCCAGAGCCATCAGCACCGCAGCGTTGGCCTGTGCACCGGCGTGCGGCTGAACATTGGCGAATTCCGCGCCAAAGACCTGCTTAGCGCGCTCTCGAGCCAGATCCTCGATGATATCCACGTGCTCGCAACCGCCGTAGTAGCGGCGCCCCGGGTAGCCCTCGGCGTACTTGTTAGTCAGAACCGAACCCTGTGCCTGCAATACGGCACGCGGAACAAAGTTCTCCGAGGCGATCATCTCCAGCGTGGTGCGCTGACGTCGCAGCTCACCCGCGATAGCCTCCGCAACCTGCGGATCCAGCTCCGCCAGAGGAGTGTTGTGCTGTAAGGAGTTCTGTGTGGACGAATTCTGCGGAGAAGTCACGTCGACGAGGGCCTTCCATTTGTGGATGAAAATGTGGACGAAATGAAATAAGGCGAAAGATAGAACTTTTGCTTATCTGCCCCACCATCATAGCGAGTGGTTAGGGCACCACCCCCAGGCAACCCAGCTCACCGGCTCGAACTCCCCAATACTTCCTTTCCCCCTTTCAATTTCACCTTGCCCCTTTTTCGGGGCACAATGGGGCTATGACTTCCCCCAGCCCTTACATTGAGCTGGACCGTACTCAGTGGCGCACGCTTAGAAAATCGATGCCCCAGGTCCTCACCGAAGATGAACTGGAACAACTCCGCGGCATCGGTGACGAAATTGACCTGGAAGAGGTCTCCGAGGTCTATCTGCCACTTTCGCGCCTCATTTTCCTGCGCGTTGAGGCACACCGTCGACTGAACGCCGCCACCGAAACCTTCCTGGGCGAGCCTTTGCCACCAATCCCCTACATCATTGGTGTGTGTGGTTCCGTAGCCGTCGGCAAATCCACCACTGCCCGCGTGCTGCAGGTTCTACTGCAACGCTGGGAAACAAACCCGCGGGTGGATCTCGTCACCACCGACGGCTTCCTGCTGCCCACCGCCGAGCTGGAACGTCGCAGACTCATGCACCGAAAGGGCTTCCCGGAATCCTATGACCAGGCCGAATTGCTGAGCTTTGTCACCAAGGTGAAATCCGGCACCCAGAAGGTTGAAGCGCCCGTGTACTCACACGAGGCCTACGACCGAATCCCCGACGAAACTATCACGGTCGATCGCCCGGATATTCTGATCGTCGAGGGATTGAATGTTTTGCAGACTGGCCCCACCCTCATGGTGTCCGACCTCTTTGACTTCTCCGTCTACGTCGACGCCCGGCGTGAGGACATCGAAGACTGGTATATCGACCGCTTCCTACGCCTCAAGAACACCGCATTTAAGGATCCGGAGGCTCACTTCCACCACTTCGCCGACCTCAGCGATGAAGAAGCCACCCTTGTCGCCCGCGAGATCTGGCAGACCGTGAACCTTCCCAACCTGATGGAGAACATTCTGCCCACCCGTGTGCGCGCCTCCTTGGTTCTTCGCAAGGGACCCGATCACCTAGTGCAAAAGGTGCGCATGCGGAAAATCTAGGCTCCAGAAATCCTCTACAGCCCAAAGCGACGATGCCGCTGCGAGTAATCACGCAACGCACGTAGGAAATCTACGCGCCTAAAGGCTGGCCAATACGTATCCGTAAACCAAATCTCGGAGTAAGCCGACTGCCACAAGAGGAACCCCGACAATCGCTGCTCCCCTGACGTCCGAATCACCAGATCCGGATCCGGCTGACCAGAGGTATACATGTGGTTGCCCAACGCCTCCGCCGTAATGGCCTCTGCCATATCCTCCGGCGCGGTTCCCTGCTCAGCCAGTTCAGCCACCAGGGTCTGCACAGCGTCCACGATCTCCTGGCGGCCTCCATAACCCACCGCCACGTTCACACGCACACCTGTGTGATCCTTCGTCTTGGCCTGGTTTTCCTCTAAACGAACACGCAGCTGCTCCGGCAAAAGTTCTAGGTGGCCGACGGTCCTTAGCTGGAATCCGGCGTCGGAATCCGCCAGTTCTTCCGCAACATCGCCGATGATGCTGCACAACAGCGAGAGCTCCTCCGCAGAGCGCTTCAAATTCTCGGTGCTGAGCAAGTAGACGGTTACGGTCTCAATTCCCAGCTCATCGCACCAGCCGCACATCTCCGCGATCTTCTTCGCCCCCACGCGGTGACCATGCGAAACATCCGTGAACCCATTCTCACGTGCCCAGCGCCGATTGCCATCGGCCATGATGGCAACGTGCTTCGGCATAGGCTTTTCTCGCAGCGAACGCGCTAAGCTCGCCTCATATGCCGGGTAGAGCAGTTGGGGGATACGATTCACAATCTTGATCTTACTGCTTCGGCGGTTCTTCGCGGTCTGCCTTCTCGGCTTTCTCAGCGTTTTCGACGCCCTTAGCCCGCGCCCGTTCAGCATCAATAGCAGCCGGCCCCGTGAGTGTGCCGGAGGAGGGCAAGAAACGATCGTCGGTCTGTGGCACCTCGGTGCGGGCGAACATGGATCGCTTGCTAGCAGTCTCGTCAAAGCCCTCAGCCTTCATCGCTGCTTCCAGCTTCTCCGTGTCGAAGAGGCTAATACCACGTGCCTCAGCAAAGGCCTGACGGCGCTCAAGGCGACGGATGCGCTTGTTCATAGCGAAGCCAATGAGCAACACGACCAGAAGCAAAATGAGGATTACGAACAGGCCGATGGGTGCAGCCTTGCCAAACTCTGCACCCTTTGGGCCAGTGCGCTCTGCCTGGGCCAAGATCCACGTGGCAGTGCTGGCGGTGTTCATCGCTGGAAACTCCTTAAGTCCTCTTTGGCCATCAACTGTAGTTTGTCGGCTGCGTGTGGGAAAACCTGAGCAGCTAGAACTAGTTCAGCGGGCGGCGTCGATACTAGTCCAAGCCTGCGAACAGATCCGTCTCCGGGATCTCGCTGTGCACGCGCGACTGCGCCAGCTCGAACTCCTCGGTGGGCCAGATCTTCTGCTGCAGCTCTGTATCTGCCAAGAAGAACGCTCCCTTCGGATCGATCTGGGTACGGTGAGCTCGAAGAGCATCGTCGCGACGCTCAAACCAATCGGCAACATTTACACGAGTCGTCACCCGGGACAGAATATCCGGCAGTTGCTTCCACAACTGCAAGTGCTGGACGACATTCTCGGGCAGCTGCACGCCCTGTTCATACAGTGCGGTTGCTAGATCCTCGAAGCGTTCGCGAATAAAGCCGTGGGTGTAGTAGAGCTTTTTAGGCTCCCAAGGTTCCCCCAGCTCCGGGTGGAAATCTGGATCACCGGCAGCCTCCCAAGCGCGCATGGATACCGCGTGTACCTTGATGTGATCCGGGTGCGGGTATCCCCCGTGCTCGTCGTACGTGATGATCACGTGCGGGCGGAACTCGCGGATCACTCGCACGACATCCTTCGTGACTTCCTCCGTATCCTGCAGCGCAAAGCACCCCTCCGGCAGAGGTGGCTTCGGATCCCCCTCCGGCAGGCCGGAATCCTCATAGCCCAGCCATTCGTGCTCTACTCCCAGAATGCTTGCGGCTTGGGCCATCTCCTCACGGCGCACCTCGATCATCTCGCCGATGCCCTGTTCTGCCACGGACTGCATCTCCGGGTTCAGAATGTCCCCCCGCTCGCCGCCGGTGCAGGTCAGCACCTTCACCCGGTGGCCTTCGTCGACATAGCGTGCCATGGTCGCCGCACCCTTGCTGGACTCATCGTCCGGGTGCGCATGGATAGCCAGCAGACGGTATCGCGAATCAGAGGCGGAAGATGTCGTATTACTCACGATTTCACAATCTACTCTTCATCCCTCCCCTACCCAATAAAATCGCTGCCTGTTGTGGGCTGGGGATGAAGGCGTCATAAAGAAAGGGGTGGGCTAGACTAGAGACATCATGAACGCGGCGAAGAACAGCATCCAAGAAGAGCGTTACGGCGAAACACGCAACCAGAAATTCTCCGGGAAAATCGTTGTGGTGATCCTGGCGGTCATGCTGGCCGCGGCGCTGGCCTACGCGGTGAATCAATACTTGCGCACGTCGGATGCGGACGTAACGGCCCAGGAATCCGGTGGCGAGATCGTTTCGGATGAGCGCATGACAATGAGCATCGACGTGACTCGCAAGGATCCCCAGAAGGCTGCCTATTGCATCGTCACAGCTCTGGATTATGACAAAAACGAAGTCGGACGCCGCGAGTTCGTCATCCCCGCCGGTGGCGAGAGCGTGCAGCGATTCAAGGTTGACATTCCGACCCGCGAACGAGGCTACGCGGCCACTGCCTATGGTTGCTCCAGCACGCTTGCCCCTCACCTAAATCCGCAAAACTAGCGCCTGCCTTGGCAGTCTGTCTCCGGCTCCTACGCTAAATGCTAGACTTTCCACGCCTATTGATTAATCTATTGACGCCCACGTGGGAGACCGCGTGAACCTTCAACGAAGACGGGAGAACCCAATGGCCGAGAACCAGACTCGCTGGCTGACTCAGGAATCTTACGACCGACTGAACGCGGAGCTGACGGCTCTGAAGGAGAACCGTCCGGTGCTGGCCGCTGAGATTAACGAGCGCCGTGAAGAAGGTGACTTGAAGGAGAACGGTGGCTACCACGCGGCTCGCGAGCAGCAGGGGCAGGAGGAAGCACGCATCACCTACCTGGAGGAGCTGCTGGATAGCGCCACTATCGGTGAGGCTCCGCAGGAGTCCGGCGTGGCACTGGTTGGTTCCGTGATCCACGTCTACTACGACGGTGACGAGGACGATAAGGAGACCTTCCTGATCGGCACCCGTGGCCTGGAGTCCTCCAACCCTGATTTGGAGACTTACTCCACCGATGCACCGCTGGGCGCGGCCATTGTCGGTGCTAAGGTCGGCGAGACCCGCGAGTACCAGACTCCCGCCGGGGATACCGTCTCTGTGACGATCGTTTCTGCTGAGCCTTACGACCCCGACCTGGACGTTCCGCGCGCGGATCAGTAGTTTCCGACTGGCGGTGGTTGCTGGCTGTGGTGTGGCAATGGCATTTGCTGCAGCTGGCGATGGTTTTGTAAACCAGAAATGAAAAGGGCGCCTGCGGGCGCCCTTTTTCTTGTTCCAGGGGACGATCTGGGGTCTCCTAGCCTCAGGAAAGGGTCTGCCCCGCCCCTTCCAAGCCCGTCTTTTGCTGCGGAATGTCGCTAGATCGGGAATCTGTTATTGCAATCCATTCCCTTTTCATCAAAACAGCAGGTCAGAGAGTTGCTCAAAATTCGCACCGGACGAAAACGCTTCTACTTTCCCGATCTAGCGACATTCCCCGCCGACCACACCTCTGCAAGTGCCACAGCCACCGACTAATGAGCAATTCCAGCGGAAGCAACAGCCCACAAGCAAGCCAGCGGAAGCAGCAGTCGGCACAGGACAGCAAAAGGGAGCCCCCGGGAAAATCCGGAGGCTCCCTAGACAACTAACGCTCGGCGCCCCGTTGTCGGTACCTCATTGCCGGCGCCCCATTATGCAAGGCGCCTGAACCTCAAGGCACTAGCACTAACCTTTCCTGCTAGTCCCTGAAGTAAGAGAGCAGGCGCAGGATCTCGGTGTAAAGCCAGACCAGGGTCACAGCCAGCCCCATTGCCACGCCCCAAGCCATCTTGGATGGAACACCAGCACGTACCATGCGATCAGCCTGGTCAAAGTCCAGCAGGAAGCTCATCGCTGCAATACCAATGCAGACCAGGGAGAAGACAATGGCGATCGGGCCACCGTCGCGCAGGATACCTGCAGATCCCGTAACCAGCGCAAACACCAGGTTGCCCAGCGCCAAAACCAGCACGCCGATCATTGCCCCTACCATGAAACGGGTGAACTTCGGCGTTACGCGAATAGCGCCCGTCTTATAAACAAACAGCATGCCAATGAACACGCCAATGGTGCCCAATACCGCCTGGGCGATCAACATGCCGGCGTCGGAATCACCGACCGCAGCACCGGAAAGCAAGAAGGTAAAGCCACCGACGAACAAGCCCTCAAAAGCCGCGTAGGTCAGAGTAACGGGAGCAGAATCGTACTTCTTGCCGAAAGCCGAAATCAGAACAGCAATCAGGCCACCGATCATGCCAACGAAAGTGAGCATCATTGCCAGGTCCGGGCTGCTGAGTCCAATGATGAAGTTCACCACTGCAAGTGCGACGATCACTGCCAGGGTGATGCCGGTTTTGGTGACAACATCGTCGACAGTCATCGGACGGTCGGCAGTCCCGGCCTGACCGTAGTTGGCAGCATCCTGCATGCCATAGCCCATAGCTGCGGTCTGTACGCCACCGTGGGCGGAGGTTGCGTAGGGGTTCATCCCCTGCTGCGGGCCGTAACCGCCCTGGTTTCCTTGCTGAGCAAAGGGGTGCCGGCCTTGGTTCTTGGCCAGCGACCCCATGAACGGGTTCGAGCTTTTCATTCCTTACTCTCCATTTTCTGCTGGTCATTGTGGAAGTTGGAAGCCACCAATCAACCGACCAGTGCACTTCCACCCTTTCGCGTACATCCTACCAACGTCTAAGCCTCCTCAAATGTTCCCAACACACATCAATTTACAACCTTTGTTTGCTTAAAAAACTTTTAGAACGAACACACTTCCCCAGCCTTTTAGGTAGTCTCCCAAACATGAAACGAACCAATTACAAGCGTCTTTCCGTAGCCGCTCTTCCTGCTGATCTAGAAGTAGAGCTGCGTAACCTCACCACCAATGCCCGCCTGCATAACCTCGATAATGATTACGACGGCAAGCGTCTCGACATCGAAGCCCCTTTCCTGGGCGAGACCATCGGCTGGGTCGCCAGCGGCTCTGCCGAGGATGTCACCGAAGCTTTCCGTTTCGCCCGCCGTGCCCAGCAGTCTTGGGTTCATGTCCCCTTTGCAGAGCGTAAGCGCATCTTCCGCCGCTTCCATGATCTTGTGCTGAAGAACTCAGACCTCCTATGTGACATGGTGCAGCTGGAAACTGGCAAAAACCGCGCTAGCTCGTTCGACGAGGTCATGGACGTTGCCAACAACGCCCGCTACTACGCCAACAACGTCGAGAAGTTTATGAAGCCCCGCAAGCGTGCTTCCGCGATGTCGATCATGGCGAAGTCGATTGAATACCGTCACCCCCTCGGCGTCGTCGGCCAAATTAGCCCGTGGAATTACCCGCTCTCCCTGGGCATCGGCGACGCGATTCCCGCACTTATCGCCGGCAACGCCGTAGTTGCCAAGCCCGACTCCGCTACGCCGTTCACCGCGCTTTTGATCTTTAAGCTGCTTTTCGACGCCGGGCTGCCGCGCGACCTGGTGCAGTTGGTTACCGGCTCAGGCCGCGTGGTTGGTAGTGCTATCGCAGACCAATGCGACTTTTTGATGTTCACCGGCTCCACCGCGACGGGCAAGATCCTGGGCGAGCAGGTGGGTCGACGTCTGGTCGGCTACTCTGCCGAGCTGGGTGGCAAGAACCCGCTGATTATCGCCAACGACGCGGACATCAGCTACGCAGCGCGCGGCGCGGTGGATGCTTGCTTCTCCAACTCCGGACAACTCTGCGTTTCCATCGAACGCATTTATGTGGAGCGGGCGTCTTATGAAGATTTCGTCGGCGCCTTTACTTCGCGCGTGCAGGCGATGAGCATTGGATCCGGGTTTGAATGGGAGACCCAGATGGGATCCCTGGCTTCCGCTGACCAGCTGTCGACCGTCCAGAAGTATGTTGAGGATGCCCGCGCAAGGGGCGCCAACATTGTGTGCGGTGGCCGCAAGCGTCCGGACTTGGGGCCATACTTCTACGAGCCGACCGTCCTGACGGACGTGCCGGAGGATGCGCTGCTGCGCACCGAAGAGGTGTTCGGCCCTGTGGTGTACATCGAGCCGGTGGAAGACCTGTACGACGCAATTGAACATGCCAATGACACGGATTATGGCCTGAATGCTTCTGTTTTCGCTGCTGATGAGACTGCTTGGCAGATCGGCCCGAAGATTGAGTCCGGCTCTGTTGCACTCAATGATGGCTACACCTCCAGCTGGGCGGCCATTGATAACCCAATGGGTGGCATGAAGGAATCTGGTATGTCCCACCGCCACGGTGCGGAAGGGCTGCAGAAGTACACGGCAACGCAGAACGTGACCTCGCAGCGTTTCATGTACTTCCGCGGCCCAGAATCCATGAGCCGCAAGACCTTCTCCACGGTCATGCTGAACCTGCTGAAGACGGGCAAGACCTTCCGTCTGCTGCCGTAGTCAGCCCCTATTGCCCACGGGTGGTCGCCACAACCTCGGCGGCTACCCGTTTTGCGTATACGCCCACGCCCGTGATGGTGGCGGAACCTGGTCCCACCCAATCGCCATAGCCCACGAGGAATAGTCCGGGAGGTTGGGGCGAGGGGGCGTCACCAGCAAAGGAAAGCAACCCGCGGAAAGGGCCGAGGGCCGGGCGGAAGCCGGTACACCAGATAAGGTGATCGGCGGAAACGTCGTCGAGGCTGTCGAACATCGGTGTGGCGCGTAGTAGGCCTGCGTCGCGGGTACGGCGGACGGCGGGGAGCATAACGATATCCCCCAAGGATGAATCCGCACCAGGGTCGGTGTGGCCAGCGGAAATGGCATGATAGCGCTCGCGGTTGCGACGAAAGAGCTCGGCACCGTCGATATCATCGGGCATCCAGCGGGGTGCATGGCGGACGTACCAGGTGACGTTGACCCGGCCTCCTTGTTCGCCGTCGAACTCAAGTAGATCGGCCGCAATCTGCGCACCGGAATTAGCCGCACCAACGACGGCTACGGAAGTGCCGGCGAAGCGCTCCGGACCAGGATAAGTGGCCGTGTGCCACTGTGTGCCCTTGAAAGTGCCCGGATAGTAGGGCACGAACGGAGCCGACCACGTGCCCGTTGCCGCCACCACTGTCCGTGCACGCCATGTCCGCGCTGTCCCGCCGTAGTGGCCGTGCAGGTGAAATAGGCCGGTTAGCTCATCGAAGTTCACGCGTTCGATGTGGGCTGGGCGGATCACGGGCAAGTTGTAGCGCTGCTCGTATTCGCGCAGGTAGGAAACCACATGGTCGGGTGGCGGGAAACCTTCATATCCCGGCATTGGCATGCCAGGCAGGTTCGAGAAAGTTGTGGCGGAAAACAGCCTCATCGCCGGCCACATGTGCTGCCAGGCACCGCCTGGCTGGGGTTGGTTGTCGAACACTGCGAAATTTACAGTTCGGCGGCCGCGGCGCTCCTCCCGACGCAGATAAAACGCGGTAGCCAGAGCCGCTTGTCCACCGCCGACGATGGCGCAGTCTAGAACGTGAGTATCCATGCGTGGTTAGCGCCCGTTAGCAGGGCGAATCGTCAGCGACTCAACCATCGCATCTTCAGTCGCATCAACGGCCAGGCGCACGGCTTTGGCCACGGATTCGGGGCGCAAGAACTGCGTTTCGTCGTAGTCTCCCTCGGCGACACCGCGGTGGGCTTGAATCTCACGCTGCATGTCGGAATCGACCTTGCCAGGGTGAATAGAGCTCACACGGATTTTGCCACGCTGCTCCTCGCGCAGAGCATCGGTGTAGGCGCGCAGCGCGAATTTCGTCGTGGCATATGGGCCAAACCCGACGCTGGATCGATAGCCCGCACCAGAGTTGATCGTCACCACAATGCCGTGAGCAGTGTGCAGCGCGCCAAGCAGGCACCGGGTGAGTTCCGCAACAGCGAAAAGATTAATGTCGAAAGCATGTTTCCACTGCTGAGGCGTGGTTTCTGTTACTGGGTCATGGGCCACTACACCGGCGGAATGCACCAATACGTCAAGGCTATCTAGCCCCAGGTCGGCCACCGCGGCGCCGATGGCATCAGTATCGCCAAGATCCGCCACAAATCCCTGCGCGCTAGGAAATTGCTGTGCGACCTCATGTGCCTTGTCTGAGCTACCGCCGATAATCAGGTGGTGATCGTCCTGCAGCTGGTGTGCAATCGCGAGACCAATGCCTCGGGTTCCGCCGGTAATAAGTGCAATCTTGCGATCCATGTTTCGCTTCGTCCTTCCTTTGTCCACAGGCGATTTCCTATGCATTTATTTTCTCCATGCATTTACTGTCTGTACTAGTCCTACCCTTGCCCGCCGACAACCGACCTCAACCATGCTGTCGCGTGAGGGATGTGCTGCGCGATCTTCAGCGCGGAGGTCGGCGCCAGACCATAGGGTGTAAGGGCAGATATATATGACGCCGCAGCGTGCACCGCGACACCGACCGCAGCTGTATCGACCACATAATCCGCCTCGTGCGTCTCAAACTCGGCTTGCCCTGCCTCGGCATATCCACCGTCGCGGGCGCGTCTGCCGGCATCGCGTGCAATCAGCGCACCGAGGATTCCGGCCAGCACATCGCCGGATCCAGGGGTGGCCGCCCATGACGACGCAGTATCCACAACCAAGGCTCGCTGTGGGTTGGCGATGATGGTGAAGCGTCCCTTCAGTAACACTGTGCAGTTCAGTTCTCGGGCCAGACGTTCAGTAGAGGTGATCCGGTCTGGCGATTCCAAAGGCAAACCAGCTGCCTTTGCTAACCGGTCGAATTCACCGTCATGCGGGGTGAGCAAGACAGGGGCGTTGCGGGCACGAAGAACGTCCAGCACATCCGGGTTCTTCGCCAAGACGGTGATCGCGTCGGCGTCAAGAACCAAAGGCTGCACCATATCGAGGACCGCGAGGAGCTCCTGGCGAGCGTCGCGGTCCGTGCCTCGACCCGAACCGACCATGCGTGCTTGCACCTGTCCAGCGTCGCGGACAGTAGGGTGCACGATCACTTCTGGGGTGGTGGCCAGGACGTATTCGGGGTGCTCGCCGATGTAGCGCACCATCGAACTGGTGGTGTTAACCGCCGCGAGGGTGGCCAACACACCCGCGCCCAAATAGTCTTTACTACCTGCGCAGATTCCGACGACTCCGCCTGAGTACTTGTCATCTGTGGCACCTGGTTCGCCAGGTAGAGTGCCGGGCAATGGCTGCGGGGTGCAGGCCATTTGCTGGAGAGGCTGATTGTGGTGAGCAAGTAGTTCGACCGGTGTGTGCCACAAAGCAGTAGTGCCTTCCAACTTGGCCAGCTCAGCAGAGAGCAGGGAGCCATCGTCCAGACCAATATCCTCGCAGAGCACCGTTCCGCATGCAGCGCTGAGACCATGGGCTCGGCGTAGCCCGCCAAAAGTGATGGTCACGTCGGCGCGGACGTGCTTGCCGGGTGCTTTACCCGTGTCAGCGACCACGCCACTTGGAATGTCGATGGCCAATACCTTGGCTGCACGGAGAACCTCGTCGACCTCATCAGGGATTTCGCCCCGCCCACCAAGGCCAAACATTCCGTCGACGATTACACCGTAGCGGCAGGATTCTGCCGACGGTTCATTCGTCGTCGTAGCCTTGTCCTCGCCCAGCGCCACGAAGCTTCCGCCTGCTGCTGTGAAGGTCTGGGAGGCGCGTTCGTGAACATTATCTGTTCCCGCTATGGCGTATGCCTCCACCCTTTTCCCCTGCATGGCAAGCACCGCACCGGCGTATAGTGCGTCGCCTCCGTTGCCTCCGGGACCAACCAGCAAAAGCACGGGATCCTCCTGCGTCGCCAGCATGTTCTGAGTCACGGTGGCTACGGCGTGCGCGGCGGACTGCATCAGCTCGTCTGCTCGCTGCTGGCGAGCGAATAGAGCAGTCTCGGCGGAACGGATGTCCTCGACGGAATAAAGAGTGCGCATGCTGCCCATGATAGGGACGTCCACGCCTCGCCACCCGGACTTATCCTGACCTACCCCTCTGCGCCCGCATCAACTCATAGGCTTCCAACGCTGCGGCGCGGGATTCCTTTAGGTCTCTTTTGACCCGAGCGCCATTCGCTACCTCCTGGAGTGGTGCCTTGATCTTCAGGAGTAATTCTAAGCTTCCAAAAGATCATTCCCCTCCAGGACTAATCCTGCTTAAACTCGCGGGCAATGCAGCTTCATGATTTCGTTGGTGCCGCCGTAGATCCGCTGCACGCGGGCGTCCGTGTACATCCGCGAGATTGGGTATTCCCGCATAAATCCATAGCCACCGAAAAGCTGCAGGCAACGGTCCGCCACAGAACTCTGCAGATCCGAGGCCAGGTATTTGGCTGCAGAGGCCTGGGCTGTCGTCAGCTTGCCCTCGATGTGCAGAGCCGTACAGTGATCAGTCAGGGTCTTCGCCGCCAGCGTCTCACTCGCGCACTCGGCCAGCACGAACTGAGTATTTTGGAATCCGAGAATTGGTCGGCCAAACGCTTCACGCTCATTGACGTATTTGATGGTTTGGCGCACTGCCCCTTCACATGCCGACGCCCCTGCAATTGCGAGAATCAAGCGCTCCTGAGGCAGCTGCTGCATCAGTTGGATGAAGCCTTTGCCCTCGATGCCGCCGAGCAGATTATCCTTCGGCACGCGCATATCAGTAAAGAAAAGTTCTCGGGTGTCCTGGCCTCGCTGGCCGTTCTTGTCCAACACCCGTCCCCGCTCGAAGCCTTCAAGATCCTTTGTCTCTGCGACAATAAGAGACAATCCCTTGCCACCTGGCTGGTCGTTGGTTCGGGCAACAATCACCACAACATCGCAGTGAGTGCCATTGGTGATAAAGGTCTTGGAACCATTAATGACCCATTCATCACCATCGAGCTCCGCCTTGGTCTTAATGCTCTGCAGATCCGAGCCCGTGCCCGGCTCTGTCATGGCAATAGCGCCGACGAGCTCACCACTAGCCATCCCCGGTAGCCACCGCTTACGCTGCTCCTCAGTACCAAGCTGGTATATGTAATGAGCCACAATCACGGAGTGCACACCGTTGTGCCAGGCGGAATCCCCGGCAAGCCCCAGCTCCTGTTGGATGACGGCTTCGTGTGCGAAGGTGCCGCCTCCGCCACCATATTCTTCGGGAATGGACGCACACAGCAGTCCAGCGTCGCCTGCCTTATTCCAGAACTCACGCTCTACCTGATGGTTTTCTTCCCACTTCAGCTCGTTGGGGGTCACCTCACGAGCGATAAACTCGCGGGCATGCAGGCGTAGGGCGTCAGTTTCTTCAGTTTCCCAAGTGGCGCGGTAGTTATCCAGAATCATGGCCAAGGCTCCCTCGTTGGTAGAGAAGCGCCGACATGTTATTTTGCCGACAAATACTTTCGGGGAGTAACGCTACAGCAGACTGCCTACCAGCTTCCTCGGTTTTTGAAAATGGGCAGGAAAAGCGCAACAAAAAGTCCCCCCAGTCGGACTCGAACCGACACTGAACGGATTTTAAGTCCGCTGCCTCTGCCAATTGGGCTATAGGGGGCGTGCCATGACCTCAGCCAGCATCCCGTCTAATATATCCTTCTCGCTGATCGTGATCTCACTAAGCCCCCAATCTAGGAACCGGCTTGTGAAGGCATCCACCACAATTGAACCACCACCGATGACGTCCGCACGCCCCGGGTGCATAGGCCCGTACTCGCAACGCTGCTGGGGCGTCAATCCCAGCAACATACGTGCTGTTGCGCGAAAGTCCTCTAGCGGCAAGGTGGCCATGTGAATGCGCTCGGGCTCATACTCCGAAAGCCCCAGAGTAAGAGCGGTGAGGGTCGTCATCGTACCCGCCACCCCGACAACCTGATCGACTGCGCGCAGATCCACATGCGAGCGAACCTGCTCCATCAACTCCTCGACGAAGGAACGGGCATCGTCGATCTGCTGCTGCGTTGGCGGTTGATCGTGCAGGAAGCGTTCCGTCAACCGCACACAGCCCATGTTCGCTGAGAAAGCCTGCGGCTCGCGGCCTGGGCCATGAACAACGAACTCCGTAGATCCGCCACCTAGATCAATTACGCACACGGTGCGCTCTGCAGCACCCGGCAGGTCGGTGACGGCTCCCCGGAAACTGAGCTCAGCCTCTTGTTCGCCAGAAATAACCTTTGCCACCGCGCCTTCGCGCACGCGCCCCAGATGGCGGCGGGTGATGTCGAAGAATTCTTCACGGTTCGCCGCGTCGCGGGTAGCGGAGGTCGCGCCCATCATCACGTCGACCACCCCGTAGTCGACCATCCGGTCGGCATAGATTTGCAGTGCATCATCCACGCGCTGCAGCGCCTCGTCTGCAAAACGCCCGGTGGCATCTACCCCCTGCCCCAAGCGAACGATGATGTTATCCCTGTTCAGCTCGTTAATCTGACCATCTGGAGTCCGCTCGCTGATGAGCAAACGGATGGAGTTTGTGCCGCAGTCAATGGCGGCAAAGCGGGGATTGGAAACCTCATTGTGGGGAGCACTCATAGTTCCCCAGGCTACCCCAGTGCGCTAGATCCCCTTTTTGGGCTATTCCTCAACGCTCGCGGTCTGCATTGACGTACCCAGAGCGGCGGAGGTCGGCCAGTCCTTAGGCAGCGCCGTACCTTCAAGCTTTGGGTTGTTTTCGATTGCCAGCGCCACAGCTTCGGTTCCTAGGCGTACCCGATCCGGCCCTTCTGCCAGCGCATAGGCGATAAGGACGTGCAGGCACTTCACGCGATCTGGCATTCCCCCGCCAGAGAAGTCGGTACCCAGGTCTTCCATTTTGTTGCGTTCAGCCAGGTAGTGCTCGTGTGCTGCTCGGTAGTCCGCAGCTAGATCCTCGTCCTCGCTCAATCGGGCTTGCATTGACTTCATGACGCCCGCCACCTCTAGGCGCGAGGCTTCCGCGGTCAGGCGCGGGTCAGTCAGGTAGTAGAGAGTGGGGAAAGGCGTACCATCGGGCAACTTGGGCTGGGTTTTCACCACTGCGGGCACACCGTCAGGCGTGTAGTAGCTGACCTCCACCACACCACGTAGCGGACGGCCAAGCTGCTGGCGCATTACCTCAAGGTCTTCGTCGGTCGGTGGGCCGGGCTGGCGGGCATTGGTCATCTTTAGACTTTCTGGGTTCTTTTGGTGGGCGTTTTACTTGTGGACGTTTTATTTGAAGGAAACCTGCGAAGGACTAGTTAGCTGGCGCGGGTGCTTGTTCCTGCGCCGGAGCCGGGGCGCCTTCAGAGGCTTGCTCGGGCGCCGGCACGTCCGTCTTTTCCTCCGGCACTGTCGGCAGCTTGTGATCCTCATTCTCCGGGTTGTTCTGTTCCTCCAAGACTTCCTCCGGAGTAGAGATGGAGTCCCACAACTGCTGGTACCAATCGCGGTTCCCCTCGTCACCGTTCTTCTCGTCTTCCACTTCGGTGCCCAGCTTGTCAGCCTGGATCTTCGGGGAAATGATGCGGAATGCCGACTCTCCCGGTTCAATCAGTCCCAGGCGGGTGCGAGCCTGCTCCTTGATGTAATCCTCATCGCGGTAGCGATTGAGCTCGCTGGTCAATTCGGCTTTTTCCTTCTCCTGCCCCGCAATCTTCGTGTTGAGCTGCGCCAGCTCAGCGCGTTGTTCAAAATAGTTACGCAGCGGATTCGTAATCGAAACCGCCAGGAAGATCAGCAAAAGCAGCGACACGAGCCACGTCGCGGGGCTCATGTTCTTCGGCACCTCCACAAAGGATCGGGCCATGCGCTTCGGCGCGGTCTGTGCGCGCTGCCGTCGCTTTTCTCGTCTCTCGATCGACCGTGCGCGAGGCAGGCGGGCGGACGCGGGGCGGTCTTTTTCCTGCCCGTTGTTTTCGGACGCCACGTCTGCGCGCGGCTTATCCTCCGGCTCCTTTGCCGGTTCGCCCTTGGTCGATTTGCTCATGGTCTACAGAGTCTAGCGAAGCGAAGCTGAAATGCGAGTAGCCCACGGCCACCTACGCGGGTGGCCGTGGGCTACTGATCTGTTATGCGTTTACTTCTTGAAGCGCGGGAAGGCAGAGCGGCCTGCGTATACGGCAGCGTCGCCCAGGATCTCCTCGATGCGCAGCAGTCGGTTGTACTTTGCAACGCGCTCGGAACGAGCCGGAGCACCGGTCTTGATCTGGCCGCAGTTCAGAGCGACAGCCAAGTCGGCAATGGTGGTGTCCTCGGTCTCACCGGAGCGGTGGGACATCATGGTGCGGTAGCCGTTGCGGTGAGCCAGCTCGACGGCCTCGAAGGTTTCGGTCAGAGTGCCGATCTGGTTAACCTTCACCAACAGGGCGTTGGCGGCCTTCTCCTCGATGCCCTTGGCTAGGCGCTGCGGGTTGGTGACGAAGAAGTCATCGCCAACGATCTGCACCTTGTCACCGATCTTGGCGGTCAGGGCAGTGTAGCCCTCCCAGTCGTCCTCCTGCAGTGGATCCTCGATGGAGACGATCGGGTAGGACTCGATGAGCTCCTCGTAAACCTTAGCCATCTCCTCGGCGGTGTGCTCGCCGCCCTCGAAGTGGTACTTGCCGTCCTTGTAGAACTCGGAGGAAGCGACGTCCAGAGCCAGTGCCACGTCCTCGCCGACCTTAAAGCCAGCCTTTTCGATTGCCTCGACAATCAGGTCCAGGGCAGCCTTAGTGGAATCGACGGAAGGGGCGAAGCCGCCCTCGTCACCCAGGCCGGTGGACAGCCCCTTTTCCTTAATAACCTTCTTCAGGGTGTGGTAAACCTCTGCGCCGGCACGCAGTGCCTCGGAGAAGCTCTCGGCACCGATCGGGGCGATCATGAACTCCTGGACATCAACGCCGGAGTCTGCGTGTGCACCGCCGTTGAGGATGTTCATCATCGGCACCGGCAGAACGTGAGCGTTCGGGCCACCGACGTAGCGGAACAGTGGCAGATCGGCGGTCTCTGCAGCTGCGTGAGCCACAGCCATGGATACACCCAGGATCGCATTGGCGCCCAGCTTGGACTTGTTCTCGGTGCCGTCCAGATCCTTCATCAGCTGGTCAACGACGCGCTGGTCGTCAGCCTCAACGCCCATCAGCTCTTCGTCGATCTCGTCGATAACGTTCTTGACGGCGTTCAAAACACCCTTGCCCTGGTAGCGGTCGCCACCATCGCGCAGCTCGTGTGCCTCGTGCACACCGGTGGAGGCGCCGGAAGGTACGGCCGCACGGCCGAAGGAACCGTCGTCCAGTACTACGTCAACCTCTACGGTCGGGTTACCGCGGGAATCCATGATTTCACGGGCATCAATGTTGAGGATCAGGGCCATGTGTCTGCCTCCTTGGCATGTGGCATCGAGTGCCAACTGTTGATTATCTGTTCTCGGTTAACAGCTAAAAAGGTCTCCACCGTGGCCTAGGCATTCATCTGATCGGCACCTAGTGCAACGGTCTACTCCCATTGTGACACCGCCATAATATTTTCGCCGTCGCCCGGAAGAACCGAGGGAAAACTCCCCCTCCCTAAAGGGGGATGGTTTTACATAGGCGACTGTCCGAGCGCGTAGTTTGCCGCTGCATCGCGCACCTGCATCACGTACTCGTCGGAAAGGTTGTAGCCCTTGATTGCGTTAGTCCAGCCGGACTTAGTACCAAGGTCGCGCTGTTCACGGCACAACAAGGCGCTTGCGGCAGCAGCTGCGTCAAACACACTCTGGGGGTTTTTCTTTCCATCCTTGTCAGCATCCACCCCATAGGTCTTCCAGGATTCAGGGATGAACTGCATCGGCCCCAGCGCGCGGTCGTACTCGCGATCTCCATCTAGTCGTCCACCATCGGTATCTTCCACCTTGGCGAACTGTCGCCCATCGAGCTTCGGCCCAATGATGTCCGGCTCGGCAATGCCATCATCGTTTAGCTTTGACGCCCCGAAGCGGTCACCGTCGTACGTTCCATGGCGGGTTTCTACGTATCCGAGTCCGGCCAGAGTGTTCCAGGAAAGATTGCAGGTGGGGTGCTCTGCGCGAGCGATTGCCTCTGCATTTCCGTAGGCAATAAGCGCGGGCAGAGGAATGTTTAGTTCCTCGGACTTGGGCTTGGCCCAATCCAGTAGCCGCTGATAAGCGCTGTCGAAATCGTCTCCGTCTATATCCGGGGCCGGACTCGCTGCCTTTGGCGGCACATCCGTGGGCACCGGTTGGCGGCCGGATTCCGCGTTATTGTTGTTCGTCACGAATCCCGCGACGAGGTAGCCAACCAGTCCAATGATCGCCAATAGTGCGATAACCACGACGAAGAATCCGCAGCCTCCCAGCAACCCTCGATTGGGGCGGCTTGAGGTTGCTGCCTCGTCGTCCCATGTCAGATCCCTGGGTTCGATCCTTTGGGGACGGCGATAGCGGTTCGACGCCATGAAGGTCCTTCCTATTTCTTGGTGCGTCCGCTCGACTTAGTTTGTTTCTTCTTAGCCGGAGCCGCACTTACTAACACTGCGCTTAGGCTACTAGCTGGCAATTGAACCCGTGTTTCCGACTCGGCTATTTGAAGCTCAGCCATGTCAGCAAAGACGCGCTCCCCCACGGTGACGTGTACTCCGGGGAGAACTCCATGCTGGGTGAGATAGCGCACCAGCGCGGCGTCCCTGTCGCTGATTCGGTCGACTACGAGGTATTGACCCGTGTGGGCGTCAGAAAGCAGGAAGGCCGAACTCGCGGGAATACGGCCACCCTCGTCCGGAATGGGGTCACCGTGTGGGTCTCGGGTGGGGTTATTGAGCAGGTTGGCGATGCGTTCAACAAAGGTCTCGGACACTGCATGTTCCAGGACCTCAGCTTCGTCATGCACTTCATCCAGCCCATATCCCAGATGGGTGCAGAGGAAAGTTTCGATCAATCGGTGGCGACGCACCATGGCCAGTGCGATGGTGCGCCCGGCGTCGCTGAGTTCAATGTCGCCATAGGGGGCGTGCTCAACGAGCCCCTGCGCGACGAGGCGCTTAATGGCCTCCGACGCCGTGGAGGGGCGTTGTTCCATGTGAGAGGCCAAAACGGAGAGGGAAACCCCGCTGCCGGACCATTCCTGTAGATCGAAGATCTTCTTCAGGTAGTCCTGGGACCTCTCGGGAAGGTCTGTGACATGCATACAGTTCAGTTTACGGGGGTAAGGGGGTTTTATGAACTCCTGGGGATGGATTAGACTACACTGTATTGTTCAACGCGTTGAACTTTACACCCCTCACTAACAGAAAGAGTTATACAGTGAAAATGAATACCACTAAGCGGATGGTCGCAGCCCTCTGTATCAGTGCGCTTTCAATAGCTGGCACGACAGCCTGCAATAGCAACGGCACCGGCGGCGCCGAAAAGGCCGAGGTTCTCACTACTTTCACCATTTTGCAGGACATCACCGCCAACATCGCCGGCGATACCCTCACAGTGCGGTCGCTAACCCAGCCCGGCGCGGAAGTCCACGGTTACGACCCCTCCCCCACAGATATCGCCGCCGCCTCTAACGCAGAACTCATCATCAACAACGGCCTGGGCCTCGAACATTGGCTGGATAAGCTGACCGCCGACAGCAAAGCCAAGCGCGTTACAGCAAGCGATGGCATCACCCCTATCAACATCAAGGGCACTGACCAGCCCAACCCCCACGCGTGGATGAGCCCATCAATTGCCAAAACCTATGTCGACAACATCGTCAAGGCCCTCAGCGATCTGCGCCCGGATAACGCGCAAACATACGAGGACAACGGCGATAAATACAAGGATAAGCTCGACGACGTGCAGACCGAATTGCACACCGGCCTAAAGAAACTCCCTCGTAGCCAACGCGCGCTCATGACTTGCGAGGGCGCCTTTAGCTACCTCACCCACGACGCAGGCATGAAGGAGGGCTACATCTGGCCAGTCAACACTGAAGGCGAGATCACCCCACAGCAGATCACCCAGGCCACCAAGTTCGTCAAGGACAACCATGTCCCCGCCGTGTTCTGCGAATCCACCGTTGAAGCCGGCCCGAAAGAGCAGGTGATGCGTGACTCTGGCGCACGCGACGGCGGTACGCTCTACGTTGACTCCCTCTCCGAAACCGACGGCCCTGTACCGACCTATCTCGATCTTCTTTCTTATGACGCCCGCACCATCGTCAGCGGGCTCACCGGTAAGGACACCAAGAAGTAAATGACACCACCGCAGTCTTCAGACATACCCTCTACAAGCCCGGCTCTTGTCGTCGATGATGTGCACGTTAACTACGGTTCTGTCGATGCGCTAACCGGCGTGAACCTCCGCCTCGAGTTCGGGCAGATCACGGCGCTCATCGGCATGAATGGCGCTGGCAAGTCCACGCTTTTCAAGGCCATCATGGGGTTGGTGCAGCCATCGTCAGGACGCATCACAGTTGGCGCCAGCGGCGCACGTGGGGCTGTGGCCTATGTTCCTCAGCACGATCACGTGGACTGGAATTTCCCCATCAGTGTCCGCGAAATCGTCGCCAGCGGAAGGCGCCAGGCACGGTCGAAGGTGGGGCTCCTGCCGCAGGGCTCGCCACTATGGGGACTGAAGAGTTGGCGTCAAGAAAAGAAGAACAACGAACGCATCGTTGATGAAGCACTGCGACAGACCGGGCTAACGGAGCTGCAGGACCGTCCCGTCGGGGCGCTTTCAGGCGGGCAACGCAAACGCGTCTTCGTGGCGCGCGGCATTGCCCAAGAGGCAAAGATTATGCTGCTCGACGAACCTTTTGCAGGGGTCGATACACAGTCACAGTCGCAGATCACCGCACTATTGCACGAGCTCGCCGGAGACGGCACCGCGCTTTTGATCTCCACACATGACCTCGACCGACTCCCGGAACTATGCGACAACGTGGCGATGCTCAACCGACGCATCGTGGCCGAGGGTGCGCTGCATGATGTGCTGACGGCGGAAAACCTCACTCGCACTTTTAGCACCGATACGCCGCTGATCGCGGACAAGGAGGCACACTCATGAGCGCTCTCTCCGGCACTTTCCTCGATCCCATCCTTGTGCCTTTTAGCTATAGCTTCGTCCATCGTGCGCTGCTTGCCGCCAGTGTGATGGCTATCGTCGCAGGCTTACTCAGCTGCTGGCTGATCCTCGTCGGCTGGTCTCTTTTGGGAGATGCAGTTTCACACGCCGTCCTACCCGGCGTGGTGCTGGCCTATATCGCCGGCGTGCCCTTCGCCGTTGGGGCTATGGTGGCGGCACTGATCGCGGTAGGACTGGTGGGCTCGGTAAAAGAGCGAACCACACTGCGGGAGGACACCTCCATCGGCATTATCTTCACCACCTTCTTCGCGCTCGGCTTGGTGCTGCTCTCTGTCACCCCGAGCGGTACGCACCTTCAGGAAATCCTGTTCGGCAACCTGCTGGGCATCACGCAGTCCTCGTTGTGGCAGATTCTGACTATCGGCGGTATCGCCTGTGTCGTGCTTCTCGCCAATGCGCGCACCTTCACCCTGTGGGCTTTTGACGCCGAGCACTCCAGAACCATGGGCTTCAACACGAAGGCCATTCGCTGGGCGCTGCTGGCTTGCCTCGCGTGTGTGGTGGTCGCCAGCGCTCAAGCCGTCGGCGTGATTTTGGTGGTCGCGATGCTAATTACCCCAGGTGCGACGGCTTACCTGTGGACGCGCCGTTTTCGCCGTATGCTGCTGATTGCCCCGCTGGTCGCCTGGGTCAGCTGTGTCGCGGGCATTGTGCTGAGCTTCAATTTGAATGTCTCCGCCGGCGGCACCATCGTGTTAGTGCAATCGGCGGTTTTCGCTCTGACGTACTTGTTCGCCCCGCGTGAGGGGCTGGTGCGGGCAATGCTGGCGCGCCACTAAATGCCTTTTGCCCGTTACCTTGTGAGTGTCCCTGATAATGGGGATAGTCGCTGGTCCCGGTATGGCTTA
>NZ_JBSQBJ010000024.1:0-22534 GCF_055862885.1 Corynebacterium sp. p3-SID1761
CCCCCCCCCCTTCCCCCCCCCGCCACCTTTTAGATTCAGTTACTTGTTAATAACCGTGAACGAGTGCACGTACGGAAGCTCGGAAGCATCGACGGGAAACTCGATGTCACCGTAGGGGCTCAAAGCGCCCGCGGATTCAGCCACCAGCTCGGTAACAGCGTGGTGACCCTCTGGAATATCGGTCGGCCAGCCTGCGTCGACATAGCCCTTCTTCTCAACGTTAGCCATAGTTGTATCTTTGCACATCATGGCGCAAAAGGACACACGAAGTGGCAATTTCTACCCCACGGCACCCACCCTCCGCGACTACCGTTCAACGCAAGTCATTCCTCATTCGCGCTAAAATTGAGCGATTATGCACCCCAACTCCGCGAACTCCACCACCGAAGGTGCCTCCACCGCCCCCGCCCCAAACGGGTTCCCGTCATACGGAGACTGGCTATTTGCCCAGACGGATGAGTCTCTCGCGGATCTGCTCACCCGATTGCTCACCTCCAACCCCACTACCTTCGTGGAGAACCTCACAGGGAACAGCGCTGCTCTTGATAGCCTTTCCGAAGCCGTCACCTCGAAGCCCAAGCATCATGCGGATGCATACGGCGATGCCCCTGACCCTGCGCTAATCCACCTGACGGCTCTTGAGCTGGCCGTCTGCCACGCGGCCTGTGAACTGGACGCTGTCCATCACCCTTGCACCGTTGCCGAGATCAAAGAAACACTCACCGAACTCTTCGATATAGCCAACACTCCTACTCCAAACCGCCCAACGGATCACGACGTTCGCGCAGCGATACAGTCTTTGTGCACCTGGGGATTAGTTTTTGGCCCAGACTTGTCTCTGCCGGCTCCTGCTGTGCCCGGCGCGGATACAAAGCTCAAGGTTCCACCCCACCTGCCCCAAATGTTTGAGCCTTCTACGGAGCAGCTCTGGCGCTTAGTCGATTCCACCCGCTGCCCCATTCCAACTGCGAAGCTACCCGCGGTTATCGATGAGCTGCCGCCCCGCCAACGCCGCCTGCTATCTACTTTGGCTGCAGGAGGAGGTGTGGGCCATTCAACTTCCCTACACGAGGGTGCAGACCCCTCCAAGCCACTCCCCACCTTGGTTCGCCACGGCATCCTAGACCAGTTAGACGATACAACCGCACGGCTGACCGGCCGCGTCCAGCAACTTCTCCACGGCACCATCATCACCGACCCAGGTGGGCATTTCACTCCGATAGCTAACGAAGGCGAAGCTATCGCCAGTTCGCGAGCTGACGACGCCGGCACTGCCCAGGCCATTCAACTGATTCAGGATCTCAGCCACCTCATTGAGGATCTCGGCACCAATCCAATCATCCCGCTATCTTCCGGTGGCATCGGCACCCGCGAAATCAATAAGGTCGCTCGCAGGCGCGACGAGTCTGCCGAGAGAACCCTTCATCTGCTTACCTGGCTTATCCACGCAAATCTCCTGGGGCATGGTCGCGCCACCCCAACCCCAGCGGGTCAGCCCGCACGTGACTATTGGGCTCCCACCGAGCTCGCCCTCGATTTCCTCGAGGCCTCCCCCGCCACTGCCTGGGCAATCCTGCTAGTCGGCTGGGCCAATAGCGCCTATGCCCCCTGGTTCGTCGACGATCCTGCCGTTCGCCCCTTTGAATCCGGCACTGCTTCGCACGCCGCTCGCGGCCTGCGCCAAATCTTTCCTAGTCTCTTTACTCGCTCTGTTATTGATGACGCCCCTACGCCTGAACCATCAGAACTGCACCGAGAGCTTTGGCGCGTGCGACCCGGCGAGGCCTGGCGAACGACCCCCACCGCTTGGGATGCGGTGTGGGAGGAAGCCAAAGAGGTGGGGGTGTTGGCGTCATTAAGGAGGGACACAGTACCGACTCGGGCGATGAGCGCGCTCCGCGACGTTCTAAACAACAACATGGATCCTGTTGCGAACCTTGCCGAAGCACTTTCGGAAATCCTGCCGGCTCCCGTGGAAGAACTCATTGTCCAGGCCGATCACACGATCATGGCTCCGGGCTTGTTACGCCCCGCGGATCAGACGATGCTGGCGAGGTTCTGCGAGCAGGAATCCGGCGGCATGGCCAGCGTCTGGAGAATGTCTAAGGAATCCGTAGAGCGAGCTCTTCGAGCCGGGCTCAGCGCCGAGGATATCGAGCAATTCCTCGACGACCGCGCCCTGGGCGGAGCGGATAATGTGCCTCAAGCGTTGCGATACATGCTGCATGACGCGGAGCGGAGCCTGTCGCAGGCCACCGCTGGTGTGGCTCAGATGTACCTGAGCGTGACGGATCCCGCGGCACTGGATCGGATTCTGGCGCTGCCGGATATTGACGGGCTCCGGCTGCGCAGGATCGCACCGACAGTAGCCGTTTCCGCTGCTCAGCTTTCGTTTGTGACTGATCGTCTGGAGGCCATGGGCGTGCAATTGCGTTTGGAAGGTGGCCGGGCGCATGCCGATGCTCCTGTGCTCTCCCGGGTGGCTACGCCAACGCGGGAAGGGCTGCAGTCCGCCGACGCCGACGAGAGCGTCATCGCTGGCGCTATCGAAGGATTCCGACGCAGTCACGAGCACGCCGTTGACCTGATGAGCGGATCTATGAAAGACGTCGCGAGTGTGTCCGCAGACCCGGCGGAGAGTCAACGCGACAGAGCCCGCGTCGTCCACTCAGCCGAGGAAATGATGGCGGCTATCTCGCGGGCGTATTCCTCCGGAACGATTGTGCGAATCAGTTACGTCAATCACGAGGGCAAACAGACGAGCGACCAGGTGTCGATCGTGATGATTCGTCCCTCGACTATTGCGGTGGTTTCGGAAATCAGTGGTGAGAGCTTCACTGTGCAACCCCACCGGCTTAGCAGCGTCGAATACTAACCTCTAGGGCGGTTGCAAGAACGGGCTAACATAGTAGGTTGTCCCAAAAATGTAGCTGTGGCCTTGATCTTCGTGCCGCAGCCCGAACCCGCTGTGAGGAGCATCCAGCTAGTGAGCATCGGCACCGGCCCCTTGATCGTCCAATCCGACAAAACTGTGCTGCTGGAGATCGACCACGAGCAAGCTCAAGAGGCGCGTACTGCGCTGGCACCATTCGCAGAGCTCGAGCGTGCACCCGAGCACGTGCACACCTACCGCATTACCCCGCTGGCGCTGTGGAATGCCCGTGCCGCAGGGCACGACGCGGAACAAGTCATGGATGTGCTCGAAAACTATTCGCGGTTCCCGGTTCCCCAGCCACTGCTCATTGATATTGCAGACACAATGGATCGCTACGGGCGGCTAAAACTTATCAAGCACCCGGCGCACGGGCTGGTGTTGGAAACGACGGACAGGGCTGTGTTGACGGAGATCCGGCGTCACAAAAAGATCAAGCCAATGTTGGGCGCAGACATCGACGAGGACTCGATCGTTGTGCACCCTTCCGAACGTGGCAGGCTCAAGCAGGAACTGTTGAAGGTCGGCTGGCCTGCGGAGGACCTGGCGGGCTATGTCGACGGCGAAGCACATCCCATCGAACTGTCGCAGGAACACGAACAGTGGCAGCTCCGGGATTATCAGGAGATGGCTGCGGAAAGCTTCTGGGAAGGTGGCTCCGGCGTGGTAGTGCTGCCGTGTGGTGCGGGAAAGACGATGGTCGGCGCAGCCTCCATGGCCAAGGCGAAAGCCACCACCTTGATCCTGGTGACGAACACCGTCGCGGGGCGGCAGTGGAAGGATGAGCTCGTGCGTCGTACCTCCCTCACCGAGGAGGAGATCGGCGAGTACTCCGGCGAAAAGAAAGAGATCCGTCCCGTTACCATTGCCACCTACCAGGTGGTGACACGCAAGTCGAAGGGCGAGTACCGGGCGCTGGAGCTTTTCGACTCCCGCGACTGGGGGCTCATTATCTACGACGAAGTACACCTGCTGCCCGCACCGGTGTTCCGAATGACTTCCGACCTGCAGTCTCGCCGCCGTCTGGGGCTCACCGCCACCCTGGTGCGCGAGGACGGCCGCGAAGGCGACGTATTCAGCCTGATCGGGCCGAAGCGCTACGACGCCCCATGGAAGGACATCGAGGCCTTCCTGGATCGCATGTCCCCCGGCGGTCTCTCGTCCGTTCCCCAGTCCCTGCGGTATTTGATTGACGACGCCACCAGGGCATTCCAGCAGGGCTCCGCCACCGAACCCCACTCGGCTCGTGTCCCGTCTCGCGTGGATACTCCCCAGCGCAACATCATGGACATCACTGGGGACTTTACCGAGATCGCCTCGGAGATCGACGGCGCCGTGGAGGGTTTTCGCCGCGCCCACGACCAGGCCATCGCCGTGGACCCGGCGGACGGCACGAAGGCCTCGGACACCCGGACCTTCCGCTCGCCGCGGGAGATCATGTCCGAGCTGCGCCGCGCCTATACCGCGGGCACACAGGTGCGCCTGCACTACGTGGACTATGCGGGTGCCACCAGCCATGACTGGATCTCCATCGTGATGATGACCCCCTCCACCATCTCCGCGGTGCTCGAATCCACCGGGGAGAGCCTCACGATCCAACCCCACCGCATCGCTGCGGTGGACGTGCCGTGCTAGAGGTTATGACGCAAGTTTATTGAATTCCAGAGAATTTCTGAACATCCGGCGAGCGAAGGAAACGCCCGGCCATTTCCACAGCTGGCTGAGAAGAATCTCCTTCGATTACAAGGGACGCAATCGCCAATTCCCCTGTCGTTCCAGCGAACCAGCCATTGGAAAGCTTGCCATCAATTTCTGCTGTACCAGTCTTTCCGCCAAGTGCACTAAGATCACTCAACGACCTAGCTGAACCGTGGTCAATTGTTGATTTCATCATCGTCCGGAGGCTTTGAATAGTTGTATCGCTGACATGCTGGTCTGCCTGTTTATTCACTACTGTCTGTTCGCCTTGAATGAGCTGTGGAGGAACAAGCAAGCCGCCGTTAGCGACAGTCGATTGCATGAGCGCAATCCCAAATGGACTAGCTAGAACCTCGCCCTGTCCAATAGAAGCCTCCACACGAGGAGGTCCAGCCGGTGTCCGCGGCACCGAACCAGTAAGTGTGGTCATCCCTGGTACGTCGAAGTCGGAGCCAATTCCGAGTTCTAAAGCAGTCCGTTGCAGATCATCTTCTCCCAAACGATCCGAAATGACCGCTTGGGTTGTGTTACATGATTGGGCGAAAGCTTCTTCCAGTCGAACGCTACCTAGATCGAAGTCATGATCGTTGGGAATCTTGCGTCCAGCGACGGTGATATTGCTAGGACAAGGTAGTTCCTCATCCATGCTGACTGCCCCTGCCTCTAGTGCCGCCGCTGTGGTCACAGTTTTGAACGTCGATCCCGGTGGGAATAGCCCGGTGAGTGCGATTGGCCCTTGGTTATTTGCCTTGTCATTTTGTGCAACGGCAAGGACACCTCCTGTTCTAGGATTGAGCACGACTAGAACTGCGGCACGTTGCTCACTGTCCACTGCTTGTTTTGCTGCGCTTTGCAGTGTGTTATCCAGAGTGGTTGCGATTGGCTGAACTCGGCGAGGCGGCTCAGAGGCTACCGTCGTCATACCTTGTGAACTCTCAGCGCGTATCGACCATCCTGAATTAGCATCGAGCACTGACTCCCAATATTTGTTCAATTCAGCATCCAGCGGAGAGTTAAGAGTTTTGGACACGCTTAAGAGACGCCCCTGCTCCACAGTGGAAATTCCCTCAAAGGTCCTAAGTTGCTCTTGTATCTTCCGGAATTCTTCCTGCCTCAAAGTGAGGAGCACGGTGTCTTCATCCTGAGACTCTCCCAAGGTCTGCTCGATCCACTCCTTAGTCGTTGTGGGAGACACTGGTGCAAAAATCTGGGCCAATTCCTGCGCTCTAGAGGCTATGTCTTTGCGACCTCGTACCTGAATAACTTTCGTCCAGGTCATATATTCATTGCCCAAGCGATCTTTAATTGGAAGATCGTACTGTTTATCTTCAGCAAAAAAGAGTGCGGAATCATCGCTCAACTGAGCTTCGAAGATCGAAGGCAACCATTGAGGCTTACCATCCTGTCCACTAAGGACGAGCCGACCATTGCTCTCCAACTCCACACCATCTTTGGACCAAGTCACATGAGTATTCTGCTTTCCATTGGAAATATCAGATTTTTCGATGTTGACCTTCACACCATGAAGTGACTGCCGAAATTCATGAAGGGCGCGCTCCGGGTCTGGATGATCCAGATACCGTGCAGCCTTGCTGTCATCTCCCGCGTTGAAAGCTTTGAGAAATACGTCTGAGTCTGATTCCCACGGTAGAGCTGAACAGCTGCTCAACATCACTGCGGAGAGCGAACAGAGTGCAATCACCGACTGACGGAAACGATTGTGCTTAGTCATCATGGGAGTGACGTTAAGTGAGACGCATTGGATGCCACCAATATCACATAATGCAATTGTCTCATTTCATTCACATATAGGCGATGGTAGAAGTGTGTATTCAAGTGGCAGAAATTCTAACGAAGAGCGTCCACGAGCAGTCTAGCCACTTCGCCAATAGCACCATCGTGAGTACTCATTGCTTGTTCTGGCACCACCTGTTTCAGCATGATGGACACCACAATGGGCTCCTCGCCCTCAACCTGGATAATCGAAGCTTCACCATGGAGAAGTCCTACAGTGCCCGTTTTTCCATAGATATCAACGCCGCTTGGAGGAAAGCCTGAAGGAACACGGTGACGCCACACCTGCAACCCCAAGAGTTCACACATAGATCGACGTACCGCTGCACTATCGTCTTTCCAAACCTGTTCCAAGTCATTAGTTATTTCCGCCAACGAAGAGACTGCAGAAAACGCTATATCTGTACTTCTCCCCCCTTGGGATTGAACATATTGACGCAATTGTTTCTCCGCCGTCACTAAGCTATTCCGATCTTGCAAGTCATAATGAGGTGGAAACCGTTTAAGAAATGCTTCTCGAGCCCACGCAGGCAGTAGACGCAAAATCTCGTGGGCGGCCACGTTATCTGACACCGATGCGACTTGTTTCATTAAGTCTCGGAGACTCACGTTCACTGCGTCATCAAAGGCAGCGAACCCATACCCTTCGTAAGTTCCTTTGGACGGTGCAACGTCAACACGAAGACGAGGATCCAGATCACCTCGTTGAATCGCTTCCAAAGTGAGGTGGAGGAGCCGGATTTTATATAAGGATGCCACCGTAATTTTCTCGTCTTGTTTGCGTCCGATAGTCACCCCATCGTGCAGTCGCGATGCACACCACCATCCCTCACACCCCGACCGCGTCAACACGTTTTCCAGGGCCATCTCCATCCGTGCAGTCATTGGTTAATCCTTCGACAAATTCTTTCGGCGACCACCATGGCCTCGGCGCCATTGTCCATCCCACCTCGGCGAACCACTACATCCACGGAAAAATCGAAACGGGAAGGAAGCTCAATAGCATTGTCAAACTGGTGAAAACCGCGAAATACCAAAGACATCCCCTCCCCTCTTCCAATCAATAAGCCCCTACCTAGAGCATCCTCTGAATCATTAATTTCGCAAGACACACCCGACCGAAATAGCTCTCTCGCCAAACCACTGGCTGCACTTGAATTGTCATTCAGGTTCTCCACCAGCAGATTCAATTGAGACAAGGTCTTATCCAACCTTGAATACCCCGGCGGCACCACTAGATCACGTGACAGAGAAAACTGCCTCGCACTGCGGTGAGTACCCAAGGGAACCGGAGCTTGAACAAGCCCCGCATGAATAGCGCCTTCTTCAACACGGGCAAGAATCTCAACAGAAGGCAGTGACAACAAAACTACTCCATCATGCTGCTGTGCCTTTGCTGCAATACGCGATCCTATCTCGCTTGGAAGCGCACTACTGATGGCCAAACGAAACCCGCTTTGCGCACCACTTCGGATACCGTCAATCATCGAATGCATAGTCTGAAGATCGCGATTAATCACCCGGGCATATGGAAGCAAGGTCAACCCTGCCTCGGTTAGTTTCACTTCCCCCGCCCCTCGGATAAATAGCGGTGTACCTACACCAGCTTCTAAGCGCTTAATGGCATTGGAGACAGGCGGCTGACTCACTCCCAGTCGCGCTGCCGCCGCTGTAAAACTACCGGTCTCCGCTAAAGCCACGAAATACTGCCATTGGCGCAGATTTCCCGTCTGAGCAATCATGGGTCTCAGCATAGTGGAGCACGAGTTCGCACCACTGCAGCGTAAAATGATGTCTTTGGCTTGAGCAACACCGTCGCGGTGGCGTCGATAAACAAAAAGGAAGTGACACACAGCGTGGGCATTGGAAACGGACCGCTCATTGTGCAGTCGGATAAGACCGTGCTGCTGGAAATCGACCACGAACAGGCGCAGGAGGCGCGCACCGCGCTGGCACCATTCGCAGAGCTCGAGCGCGCGCCCGAACACGTGCACACCTACCGCATCACCCCGCTGGCGCTGTGGAACGCCCGCGCCGCAGGGCACGACGCGGAACAAGTCATGGACGTGCTGGAAACCTACTCGCGGTTCCCCGTCCCGCAACCGCTGCTGATCGACATTGCCGACACGATGGATCGCTACGGGCGGCTGAAGCTCATCAAGCACCCGGCGCACGGGCTCGTGTTGGAGACGACGGACAGGGCTGTGTTGACGGAGATCCGGCGTCACAAAAAAATCAAGCCCATGTTGGGCGCAGAGATCGACGAGGACTCGATCGTT
Organism: Corynebacterium sp. p3-SID1761; assembly: GCF_055862885.1. Taxonomy (NCBI): domain Bacteria; kingdom Bacillati; phylum Actinomycetota; class Actinomycetes; order Mycobacteriales; family Corynebacteriaceae; genus Corynebacterium; species Corynebacterium sp. p3-SID1761. The sequence continues at coordinate 8,704 of NZ_JBSQBJ010000024.1, forward strand.
GTGCACCCTTCCGAGCGCGGCAGGCTCAAGCAGGAACTGCTGAAGGTCGGCTGGCCCGCAGAGGATCTGGCGGGCTACGTCGACGGCGAGGCACACCCCATCGAGCTGTCGCAGGAACACGAAGAATGGCAGCTGCGGGACTACCAGGAGATGGCGGCCGATAGCTTCTGGGAAGGCGGCTCGGGCGTGGTAGTGCTGCCGTGTGGTGCAGGAAAGACGATGGTTGGCGCCGCCTCGATGGCCAAGGCAAAGGCCACCACCCTGATCCTGGTGACGAACACCGTCGCGGGCAGGCAGTGGAAGGACGAGCTGGTGCGGCGTACCTCCCTGACGGAGGATGAAATCGGCGAATACTCCGGAGAGAAGAAGGAGATCCGCCCCGTGACCATCGCCACCTACCAAGTGGTCACGCGCAAGTCGAAGGGCGAATACCGGGCGCTGGAGCTGTTCGACTCCCGCGACTGGGGCTTAATCATTTACGACGAGGTTCACCTGCTGCCTGCCCCGGTGTTCCGCATGACCTCCGACCTGCAGTCTCGCCGCCGACTGGGACTGACCGCCACTCTGGTGCGTGAGGATGGGCGCGAAGGCGATGTATTCAGCCTGATCGGACCGAAGCGCTACGACGCGCCGTGGAAGGACATCGAGGCACAAGGGTGGATTGCCCCTGCGGATTGTACTGAAGTACGCGTGCAGCTAACCGAGGCCGAGCGCATGGTCTACGCCACCGCCGAGCAATCCGACAAATACCGCCTGGCGGCCACCACACCAACGAAGACAAAGGTGGTACGCAAGATCATGGAAATGCATCCGGACGAGCCCACCCTGATTATCGGCGCGTATATCGACCAGCTGGAGGAGATCGCTGGCGAGCTGGATGTACCTGTTATCGACGGCAAGACCGGCAATGCCAAACGCGAAAAGCTCTACCAGCAGTTCCGCGACGGTGAGCTACAAACTCTTGTGGTGTCCAAGGTGGCGAACTTCAGCATCGATCTGCCCGGCGCCTCGGTAGCCATTCAGATCTCCGGCACTTTCGGTTCTCGCCAGGAGGAGGCCCAGCGGCTGGGCCGTATTCTGCGTCCAAAGCCGGACGGTGGCGGGGCGTTTTTCTACTCCATCGTCGCCCGTGACACACTGGATGCGGACTATGCCGCGCACCGCCAGCGCTTCTTGGCTGAGCAGGGCTACGGCTACCGCATCGTCGATTCTTTCGACCTTTAGAATTATCCCTGCCTTTAGACCGTCACGTTTAGGAGCCCCATGTCCGCCGCCCAGCAACCGATGCAGGTTGACTTCCATTTTGATGTCGACGACGAATACGCCCGTAAGCACAATGAGTTTCTGCGCGATGCCAAGCGCATGCAGGTCTCGGCGGGCATTTTGGCGCTTGTGTTGGCCGTGATCGTGGCTGTTCTGCTGGTGACCGCTGGCACGCACTGGTGGGCAATCGCCATTAGCTTCGCTCTCGGTGTATTCGCACTGTTGTGCCTGGCGCTGATCCCGATCCTGCCGCGGAAGATGGGGTCGCCACAGCAGTACTTCGACATGTATGACCTGGCTCCGGCGATGATTGCAGAGGTCAATGCACGGGATATGGTGCTGTTGATGCTGGTCGACGCCTCCGCAGATCCAGCGCGGACCGTCCCCGCTCTGGCCTATCGCACCGTCACCTCCATTCCGGGAGTTCCTCGGGAGGTCGGCGCCAAAGTGCCGTCTATGGCGGTGACTGGCTACCGTCCTACGCGTGGCCCCAAGGTGTATGAGGAGATTTCCCCAATGCCGGTGGCATGGGGAACCGGGGATGCCAAGGTGTGGAAGCGTGCGGAGCGTGCCATCAGCACGAACCTGTGGAAGCGCCTGGAGGGACTGCTGGATCAGGTGGATAAGGCCAAGGCGGCTCCCCGCAGTGTCTATCTGCTCGACAATCCCGGCGATAAAGAGGCTAAAAACTAACGTAGATCACGATTGCGAAAACCGGGTGATTGATTTCACAATGGTTGCGTAGGTCACTACACTGGCACGCACATTGTTGAACAATCCGGCCGGCGGTGCGGAAAGCGGCACCACTGGCCATACAAGGAGTCGATCACATGTCCACCTCCCGCAACCCGATTTCCATCGACCTCAACGCTGACCTCGGCGAAACGACCGGTGGCAACCCGGTCAGCGACGATGCAGCAATGGTGGCCATCGTCTCTAGCGCCAACGTCGCCTGTGGATTCCACGCTGGCGACCCACATGCCATTTCCTCCACCCTCGCCGCCGCTGCCGAAAACAACGTGACCGTCGGCGCCCATGTGGGCTACAACGATGTAGCTGGCTTCGGCCGCCGCTTCATCGACTACTCCCCCGCGGAGTTGGCCGACGAGGTGCTCTACCAAATCGGTGCTCTCGACGCGCTCGCCAAGGCTCGGGGCACGCAGGTGCGCTACGTAAAGCCTCACGGCGCGATGTACAACACAATCGTCCACCACGAGGCACAGGCAAAAGCCGTCATCGAGGGAATCAAGGCTTTTGGAGCAGATCTTCCCGTGATGTTGCTGCCAGGAGCCGTAGCCGCCACATACGCAGAACGGGCCGGCCTCCGCGTAATCAACGAGGTCTTCGCCGACCGCGCCTACAACCCAGACGGCACATTGGTATCCCGTCGCAAAGCCGGCGCAGTACTGCACGACCCGGATACCGTCGCCGCCCGCGTCGTCCGCATGGCGCAGGAAGGCACCATCGAGGCCATCGACGGCACCACCATCCGCACGGCAGCGGATTCCGTGTGCGTCCACGGTGATTCACCCGGCGCGGTAGCCATGGCAGAGCGCATCGCCGCAGAACTGAAGGCCAACGACATCACTATCGGGAGCTTCCTGTGAGCCACACCGTTTCCCCCGTCGGCACCCGCGCCGTCATCGTAGATCTACCCGACCTCGCCACAGTCATGGCTTGGCACGCATCACTTGTCGCCAGCCCCTTGCCCGGGCAGATCGAAGCCATCGCCGCGGCGCGCACTGTACTGGTTTGTTTCGACGCCCACTCCTCCGCCATCGCAGGCCTGAAAGCACTGCGCGACTTCCGTCCGCAGAGCTCCGCCGAGACCACCCCGCGAGAGGTCACCATCGACGTCATCTACGACGGCGAGGACTTGGCGGATGTCGCAGAACTGATGGGCATTTCCACCGAAGAATTGATCGACCGCCACACGCAGCAAAAGTGGCTGGCAGCTTTCGGCGGTTTTGCTCCCGGTTTCACCTATTGTGTGCCTGCAGAAGACGATCATTCCTACACCTGGGATGTTGCCCGTCGCAGTTCCCCGCGCACAGCGGTTCCCGCCGGCGCCGTGGGTCTGGCGGGACAGTTCTCCGCCGTATATCCCCGCACCTCCCCTGGCGGGTGGCAGTTGCTGGGGCATACGACCCAGCCAATGTGGGATACGCACGCCGAGCAGCCCGCCCTGCTGCAGCCTGGCGATACTGTCCGCTACCGCCAGGTGCGCGAATCCATCAATGTGGAAGCAGGTGTTGATACCACGTCCAGCGATGCACACGCTGGCGCCGTAAAGGACGCGTCCACGAGCGCGGGAGTAGGGGCGTCACAAAGCAACAAACCTCACGTGCCCGTCCGGCCGAGCCTTAAGGTTCTCGACGCTGGATTGCAGACACTCTTCCAGGACACCGGTCGTGCGGGCTACGGCGACATCGGCGTAAACAGCTCCGGTGCGATCGACCGGGCAAGCGCCTGGGCCGCGAACGATGTGGTCGGCAATTCATCGACGGCAACGGTGCTTGAAAATATCGGCGGCTTGGAGCTAGAGGCTCTGGTGGATACCGCGGTCTGCGTCACGGGTGCACGAGGACAGGTATCAATCGACCGTAAGACTTTCGAACTCGGTGCCCCCGTACAGGTCAAGGCAGGCCAAACGCTGAAGATCGAACCCGTTGGCGGCAAGGGCAATGGTCTGCGCAACTACGTTGCAGTACGCGGCGGACTAATCACAGACCAGGTGCTGGGTTCCAGCGCAACCGACATTCTCTCGGGCTTGGGGCCACAACCCGTAGCTACTGGTGATGTGCTGAAGGCAGGACGTCGAACCGCACAGGCTTCCGTGGGTACGACCACGACCAACCCGTTCGACGGCAGCAATGTTTTGCGCTGTGTGGCCGGTCCGCGCGCCAACTGGTTCAGTGACGAGGAGCTGCAGCGATTCACCGAGATCGAGTGGATCGTTACGGGACAGTCGAACCGCGTCGGGCTCCGTCTGGCACTGCCGGAGGGCAGCGAGGACAGTCACGGTAGCGAGGGCAGCCCCACCCCTACGCCTCTGCAGCGGAGCCGCGACGGAGAACTCGCCAGTGAGGGCATGGTCACGGGCAGCATCCAGGTGCCTCCGAACGGTCTGCCCGTAGTGTTTATGGCGGACCACCCGGTAACTGGCGGCTACCCTGTCATCGCAACCGTCGTCGACAAGGATCTTGACAAGGCTGGTCAGCTTGCGCCTGGCGACACAGTGCGTTTCGAGCTTATGGAGTTCGATCAGCAGTCACAGCAGGCGCCGCAACCACAATAAGACACCCGACACAACACCTAAGAACGCTAAAGGAAACAAGGAACAACCAATGAGCCAAGATACCTTCCCACTGCAGACAGTCCTCATCGCCAACCGCGGTGAAATCGCGATTCGCATCGCACGTGCCGCTCGCGATCTGGGCATCCGTTCCATCGCTGTCGTTTCCGAGGCAGACGTGGACAACCTGCACGCAAAGATCGCCGACGAGGCCTACACCCTGCCTGGCAATACCGCCGCTGAAACCTACATGAATATCCCGGCTCTACTGGACATCGCTCTGCGCGCCGGCGCGGATTGCATGCATCCCGGCTATGGTTTCCTCTCCGAGAATGCAGACTTCGCTCGTGCCGTCACTGAAGCCGGCCTGACCTGGGTTGGCCCGGCGCCGGAAGCCATCGAGACCTTGGGCAACAAGGTCGCCGCGCGCGCCTTGGCCACCGAGGTTGGAGCCCCGCTGGCTCCCGGCACTCCGGACCCGATCCCGAACTGGGAGCAGGCCCGCGACTTCGCAGACCAGCACGGCATGCCTATCGCGATTAAGGCTGCCTTCGGCGGCGGTGGCCGTGGCCTGAAGGTCGTCCACGACTACAACGACATCGAAGCTGCGTTTGAGTCCGCAGGCCGCGAGGCCAAGGCGGCATTTGGTCGTGGTGAGTGCTACGTGGAGAAGTTCTTGACCAAGCCCCGCCACGTCGAGGCGCAGGTACTGGCCGATACGCACGGCAACGTGCGTGTCATCGGCACGCGTGACTGCTCGGTGCAGCGTCGCTTCCAGAAGCTGGTCGAAGAGGCTCCGGCTCCGTTCCTCACCGACAAGCAGCGCAATGACATCATCGAGGGCTCCCGCGACATTTGCCAGGCCGCGAACTACACGGGCGCAGGCACGGTGGAATTCATTGTCGCCGAGGATGGCACCGTTAGCTTCTTGGAGGTCAATACTCGCGTGCAGGTCGAGCACCCAGTCACCGAAGCCGTGACCGGTGTGGACATTGTCGGCGAGCAGTTCCGCATTGCCGCAGGCCTGCCGCTGAGCTTCGATGAGGATCCAGCTAGCGATGGCCATGCCTTCGAGTTCCGTATCAATGCAGAGGATGCCGCCAACGGCTTCGTCCCTTCCCCTGGTACTGTTACCCAGTTCGAGATCCCAACTGGTCCTGGTATTCGTGTGGATGCTGGTGTGCGCGCTGGCTCCACGATTCCGGGTTTCTACGATTCGCTGATGGCCAAGCTCATCGTCAAGGGGCCGAACCGTGAGGTCGCGCTGCGCCGCGCCCAGGCCGCACTGGCTGAGATGCGTATCCAGGGTGTACGCACGGTATTGCCGTTCCACAAGGACATCGTGACCCACCCTGCGTTTTGCGGCGATGATCTGCACGTATACACCGACTGGGTGGACAAGGAGTACGAGCCGGGCATCGGCGCTGGCTACGCCGGCTCTTCCCCCGAGGACGTCGAGGATGCGTACACGGAGCGCACCACCCTTACCGTAGAAATCGATGGTCGCCTACACCGCGTGAGCGTTCCTTCCTCCTTCGGCGTTGCTGCTACCCCTTCGGCTGGTGCTGACGCCACCTCGACCTCGTCTGCTGCTGGTTCCAACGCTGGCGCTGACAAGTCCGGGGCAGGCGCTTCTACTGCCGGCAACGCGGTGGAGTGCCCCTACACTGGTGTGCTGGTGAAGTGGCAGGTTTCCGATGGTGATTCGGTGGAGGTCGGTCAGCCGATCGCGACGATCGAGGCGATGAAGATGGAATCCACGGTGGAGGCTAAAACATCTGGCACCATCACTCTGGCGAGCCTCAACCCGGGCGACAATGTGTCCAAGGGCGACGCGCTGGGCCACATCGCTTAATCTTGAGCACCGTTGCGTAATAGGCTGTAGTGCTATGCACTCCCAGTCAGCTATTGCGCACTCTCGCCTCCTCGACGGCATCGCCTCCGGGACTTATGCTCCCGGCGAAAAGCTGAACGAGGTGAATGTGGCTCAAACACTGGGAATCTCCCGTAATACCTTGCGGGAGGTATTCGCCACCCTGGTTTCGGAGGGGCTGCTGGAGCGGATCCCCAACCGGGGTGTTTTTATTGTGGAACCCACCCGCGAAGATCTGCGTGACATGTACGCCAGTCGCCTGGTGTTGGAACCGGGTGCCCTCTTGTGGGGAGCACGGCAAGGGCTACAGAAGCTGGAGAGCATCGTATCCACGGCGGAAAAGCTACGAGATTCCACTGGCCGGGATGCCTCTGATGACGATATCCGCGCGATTGCGGATGCAAACCAGGCGTTTCACCGTGCGATCGTGGTCAGCGCGGGGTCGGAAGGGCTCAATCAGACGATGGATCGTATTTTGGCTCAGATGCGCTTGGGTTTTGTGCGCGCTAACCGACTGAATCACCAGTTCCATGTGGAGTTCATCGCCCAGAACCGAGCCGTAACGGATCTGATTGCGGAGAAGCGCTGGGAACTTGCAGCTAACCAGTTAGCTGGTTCCCTGCAGCACACGCATGACAATATCGATCGCTACTTCGGCTAGTTTGCTGTGCCGGAGTTATAAGGCTTGAGGGTGATAAGGCTTGAGGGTCGAGTCCCCATAACGATCAGGGCACTTGATACTGCACGTCGCGTGCATCGGTAATCAGCATGTGTCCCGGTGCATGGCAGATAGCGAACTCCGGCTTGGACTCCATCACCACCGATTGCGGGGTCACTCCACATGCCCAAAACACCGGAATTGTGCCCGCAGGAATATCCACGGATTCGCCAAAGTCGGGTTGATCCAGGTTCTCGATGCCGATTGCGGTTGGGTCGCCCACATGTACCGGAGCGCCGTGCACTGCCGGGTAACGCGAGGTGATCCGCACCGCATCGGCCACCTGGGAGGCGGGGATTGGTCGCATAGATACAACCATCGGCCCGGAAAACACTCCCGCAGGGGTGGTCTCAATATTCGTCCGATACATGGGCACGTTCCGCCCTTGGGCGATGTGTTCTACTGGCACATTGTTTTCCAGCAGTGCTGCTTCGAAGGTAAAGGAGCAGCCGATAATGAAGCTCACCAGGTCATCGCGCCACACGTCACGCACGTCCGGAACCTCCGCTTCCAGCTGCCCATCGCGGTATACGCGGTACAACGGAATATCGCTGCGGATATCACCATCCACCAGCAGTTCGGAGGAGACTTGTCCAGCCTCTAGCACTCCCAGCAGCGGGCAGGGCTTGGGATTGCGCTGAGCAAAGAGGAGGAAGTCGAATGCCTGTTCCTGGGGCAATGTGATCAGATTTGCCTGCGCGTAGCCCCGTGAGTAGCCGGAGGTGTGTGTCACAGCGCCCCCGCGGAAGATCTCACGCGCCTGTCGTGGTGAGAGCACTCCAGGATTCTGGAATGTCTGCACTTCCACTCCCCTTTCCTTCGAGAAACGTCTTAGGCCCAGATTTCTGGCAACTTGCTCATCGAGCTCCAACCCAGGTAAAGCGTCAACAACCAGGTGATTACGCCGAGGACCAGCAGCCATGCCGGGTACTTGTAGTTCTGCATCAGATCACGGCGGCGCCAGGCTACCCACAGCACAACAGCGAAGCCGATCGGCAGAATCAGACCATTAAACGCACCAGCAAAGATCAGTAGCTTCTGCGGTGCCTTGTTGAGGACCAGGTAAATCACTGCGCACACAGCGATGAACGCAACAACAAGCCAGTTGAAGGTGGACTTCTTCATGGACTGTGGCGTCACAAAGGTCAACGAGGTGTAGGAGGCGCCCACCACAGACGTCAAGCCTGCAGCCCACAGCACCACGCCGAAGAAGCGCACGCCGATGTCACCGGCTGCGTGGCGGAATGCATCAGCGGCCATGTTGTCGCCAGCCAGGGTCACACCCGAGGCGACCACTCCGAGGATTGCCAGGAACAGCAGCATACGCATCACGCCTGTGACCACGATGCCGGAGACCGAGACCTTGGTAATCGTGCCCACGTTATGCACGCCAGTCTGTCCGGAATCGATCATGCGGTGCGCACCTGCAAAGGTGATGTAACCGCCGACGGTGCCACCGATCAGCGTGGTGATCACCAGGAAGTCCACCTCGTCCGGCATCACGGTATTCTGCAGCGCTTCGCCCAGTGGCGGCGAAGAGACAATCGCGACGTAGATCATCAGCAGGATCATGATCGCGCCCAAGCCGACCACGATACGGTCCAGAGCCATGCCCGCACGCTTGGACAGGAAGACGAAAATGGCGATGGCCGCTGACAGACCACCACCGATAAGCGGATTCAGACCAAGCATCGCATTGAGGCCCAGACCCGTGCCACCGATGTTGCCGATGTTGAAGATCAGGCCACCAACGAAGACGAAAGCAGCCATGACCCAGCCGAGCCCCGGCAGAATCTCATTGCCTAGCTCGTTGGCACGCTTACCGGATACGCCCAGTACGCGCCAAACATTGAGCTGAATGGCGATGTCCACGAGAATCGATACCAAGATTGCGAACGCAAAAGCTGCGCCCATCTTCACTGTAAAGACGGTGGTCTGGGTGATAAAGCCCGGGCCGATGGCGCTGGTGGCCATGAGAAACATTGCGCCCAGCGATGCGGTGAATGTGGCAGCGCGGGCGGTTTCGGGCTTGTTACCCGTGTGCTCGTCTGTGTTGGACATTAAAGCACCTTTCTATTAGTGATCCGTATCACCTTAGAATGTTGTTCAACAATCTGCAACTGCCTGTCGCAGCCATCCAGCCAGATCATCAATGCGCTGCCGCCACACAGCAGGTGCGGCAATGATGTGCTCACTGTCGTACTCGTAAAACTGCACCTCGGCGCCACTTTCTTCGAAGTACTTCTTAATGACGCCACCCGCGGTTCCCCTGCTATCGAAACGTGCAATGGAAATAGCCGTCGGCACCCCTGCAATATCCACCGCGAACCCCTCCGGGATTCGCGGGCTTAGGGCCGCCAGGAAATTCAAATCCGGCGCCGTGCTCACCACCTGGCCGGCAGCAACGAGCCCACTACCAAAGACGACCAGGCCGAATACTTTCGGCGCCAGCTCCGACTTGATCTGAACGATAGCCTCCGCAACATCCTGCTGACTGAGCTCCCAGGATCCATAGCCAGGTAGTGGATATGTCAGATCCACAATCGTCACCCCGGAGCGCTCCGCTAGTGCCGCGAAAAGCGGCAGCCAGAACTGGTCGTGGCTCGCACCATCCCCAAACCAACCCGGCCCTCCATGCAGACTGACAGCTACTGCCCCACTGGGGTTAGGGGGCGTCAGAACCGTTCCAACAACCCCATCCGGCAGCGCACCATGCTGTGCTGTCCAGGGCTCTGCTCGCACTTGTGCGGTATAAGCAACGTGGGGCATGCGGTGATCCAAACCAGCCCCCAGCACCAATAAGCTGCTGTGCGCTAGCAGGTCAGGTACCCGCGCCCACATACGCTCAGTATCATCCACGAGGTCCGCAGGGACGGGGCAGGATTGCTCCTTGTAGGTAACCCCCTCATCGGTGACCAGGGAGTTGAAGATCTCCGGGTAATTATCCTCGAAGAAGTTATTCAGCTGCTCCAACTGCTGTTGCGCGGTCAGCGGCTCCACGCCCGCCTGCACGTCACGACTGCTGCCGGGCAGGCTCACGATATCGGAGTTCGGGGTCTGCTCACTCATAGTTTTTCATTGTAAGACTTTCGCAAGACTTTCCGAACCCCATATACGTAGCTCCCCTAGTCGGCGATCGCCTCGAGCGGGGATGTCTTTGCCGCCTTATGCGCCGGCCATAGCGCGGCAAGCACGCCAACGATACCGGAGCCAACCACCATTGTAAGCAGCAACTGCCAAGGTAGAACGGCCTTGTCCAGACCTTCGGCAGCCAGCACCTTCACAAATACCCAGCCCAGGCCCACGCCGATCAGCACACCGAGTAGTGCACCGTAGATGGCAATTTGTACAGCCTCTAGGGTGATCATCCGCCTTACCTGTCGGCGGAACATACCCACCGCACGCAACATGCCGATCTCTTGTTTACGCTCGATCACATTCAATGCCAAGGTGTTGATAATGCCCAGGATGGCCACCAGGATGGACAGCGCCAGCATTGCGTTGAGGATCATCAGCAGCTGGTCAATGGATTTCGACATCGTACCTGCGTACTCGGTAGTGGTGAGGACATCAGCCACGATGAAGGGCTCCACCGACTTGCGCACATTCTCCTGTAATTCGTGTTCCCGGACGCCGTCCTTAGCGTGAACGAAGACCTGCATAGCTCGTAGATCATCGACCTCGGAGATCGGTTTTCCCTGACCGAGGTAGGGCTTGAGCGCAGCTTCATTGAGTAATGTCTGCGGTTGAATCGGCTCCGTATAGATTCCCAGAAGTTTTACTTCGCCTAGCTTTTCTTGGCCTACGCGGTAGATCGGCACGGAATCGCCGACCTTCCACTTCATTTGGCTGGCCTTACTCTCAGAGGCATAGAAGCCGGGCTTTTCAGTCTCCAGGTTTCCGCCCAAGGACTTCAGCCCCATGGACTTCCCCAGATCCCCCTTGTAGAAGAAGGAGAAACTGCCGGAGTAGTTCACGCTGCTTTCACCCTTGGCTTTGCCGACGCTGATGGGTGTCGTGCCGACGGTGGAAAGGGACTCCACACCATCCGTATCTGACACTGCCTTTTCTACTCCCTTAGGCAATGGGAACCCCTGGTTCGCAGGACCGCTCACCACCAGATCGGACTTGACGGTATCTCCAATCATGTCCTCCATGGCGCTTTTCATCGTCGCACCGACCATGCCAAATGCGGCAACGAGTGCCACGCCGAGGGTTAGCGCGAATGCAGTTGTTGCGGTGCGTCGCGGATTCCTGCGCGAGTTTGTGGACGCCAACTTTCCAACCGCACCAAAGGGTGCCCCAAGTACGCGTCCCAGTGCTGGGACAACTGGAATCGATAGTGCCGGAGAAACCAGGAAAGTGCCGACAATCACCAGTAGAGCGCCGAGTCCGAGGATCGATGCCCGGTTGCTCGTTTCGGCGTCACGAAGCAACAGCGCGGTAACTGCAGCGGCGACACCCGCAAGAACTACGACCAGCCCCGAAATGGTACGCAACTTCAACGGCGACGAGCTGGAGACATCGCCGGAACGCATCGCCTCGACTGGATGCACGCGACCGGCACGACGGGCAGGTGCCCATGCCGAGAGAATCGTGATCAGGACACCAACGATCAAAGGCAGAATGATTGCCTGTGGGGTCAAGGTAAGCCCTGAATTCGGGAGGCCGAAGCCGAACTGATCCATGAGAGCGAAGATCCCCTTCGCCAAACCCATGCCCGCGATAATGCCCAGGACGGATCCGACGATGCCAACGAGGATGGCCTCGAACACCACGGAGGTTGTGAGTTGCCCACGTGACGCTCCCAGGGAGCGGAGCAGCGCAAACTCACGGATACGCTGCGCCACCACCATAGAGAAGGTGTTGGCGATAATGAAGGCTCCGACGAGAAGGCTGACCAGGCCAAAGGCAAGGAGGAAGTAGGTGACGAAGCTGAGGCCTTCTTTGACCTCCTTGGAGGACTTCTCCACGATCGAGTCGCCGGTAACAACCTTGAAGTCGGGGTACTTCTGCTCAATTGAACTCTTGAGTTGCTCCGGAGATACTCCGTCGCGAGCGGACAGCCAGAAGCCGTCTGGGAAAGTACCGTCCGTGTATCGCTTGATATAAGTCTCAGGGTCTACGCCCAAGCCTAGGTAGCCGCCTACGGCAAAATCCGTGTCATAGATACCCACGATCTCGTACTCATGGCTATCCCGAATGTCGATGGCTTTGAGCGTATCGCCGATGTGCACGCCATGCTTCTCTGCGGCATCGCCGTTGATCATCGCCTCCTTCTCCCCCTTGGGCTTGCGACCGTCAGTCACGTTAACCGAGGGGCCGGGAGCGCCTTCAGTGAAGTCATTGGGGAAAAGTACGGAAGGAGCTCCGCCAGTGCTAAGTTGCATTCCGTCCTTAGCAACTACTGCAGTAGTTTCGGACGCCATGGAGATACCCTTGACATCCTGGTTTTCTTGCAGCTGCTTCTTTGTCTCGACAGTGATTGGCTTGGTCGGATTCTTCTGGGAGACTTCTACGTCTACAGCGGAGTAAACGTTTTCGAAGATTCCGGTGAAGGACTTCTGCATCATGTCAGTGAACATGAAAGAACCGGAAATAAACGCAGTTCCAAGCACTACGGCGATGATCGTGAGAAGGAAGCGAATCTTGTTGGCAAGGACGCTTCGATAGGAGACCTTTGCTACAGCGCGGGTGTGTCTACGCATGACTAGTGATCCTCCAGCTTGCCCATGACTCCGAGGATGGACTCTACATCGGGCTTGGCTAATTCATCGGCGATGCGACCATCTGCAAGGAACACCACGCGATCTGCGTAGGAGGCTGCCTTTGGATCGTGGGTCACAATAACAACTGTTTGCCCATCCTTGTCCACGGCGCTGCGAAGAATGCTTAGCACTTCAGCGGAGCTGTTCGAGTCCAGGTTGCCGGTCGGCTCGTCACCGAAAATGATGTCGGGTCGGGAAACGAGAGCGCGTGCACATGCTACGCGCTGCTGCTGACCACCTGAAAGCTCAGAGGGGCGGTGTTGCAAGCGTCCCTTGAGTCCAAGACGCTGCACTACTTCATCGAACCATTCTTGATTAACCTTCTCCCCTGCAATGTCCAGTGGGAGCGTGATGTTCTCTTTTGCCGTTAGCGTGGGAACCAGGTTAAAGGACTGAAAAATGAAGCCCAGTCGATCGCGTCGAAGAGCAGTAATCTCCCTGTCGTTGAGGGTTGAAATATCGGTATCACCGATATATGCCTTGCCGCTAGAAATGAAGTCAAGTCCGGCCATGCAGTGCATCAGCGTTGATTTGCCGGAGCCGCTTGGTCCCATAATGGCGGTGAATTGGCCGTCGAGGAAGTCGATAGAAATACCGTCAACAGCGCGAACCTCTGTTTCACCGTGTCCATAGATGCGCTGCAGGTTTACAGCGCGAGCAGCGCTATTGGAATGGGTGGTCTCTTTTTGCTGTTGCATTAGCCTAGCTCCCTTAACTCCTCTGTATTCCCCAATATGTATGGGGTAGTGCCTGCTCTGCGGATAGCACCGCAGGAAAACTATTCGACAAACCTAATTATAAGCTGTGCTTCACGAATTTTCGGAGCCAAGACCGAGATCACAATTGAACACGCAAAAAAGACCCAGAGCACTTTCCCCTATTCGGAGAAAGGCTCTGCGCCTGATTCTTTTTAA
>NZ_JBSQBJ010000025.1:0-20640 GCF_055862885.1 Corynebacterium sp. p3-SID1761
TGATCACCCACAACACCACAGCCACTACCAATGACATCGGTGCACCAGCAGAATACGACACCGCCATCGACACCAGCTACCAACACAACCTCGGCATCCAAAAAGGCTGGATCAAATAACCGCAACACGCCCGGAAAAGACACACTTTTCTTTACTTAACCCGATTTCCCTGTAGCTCGCAAACCGGGAACAAAACGCCCCGCCCAGTGAATCCCTAACTACAGCCGGGCAATGTGCCTGCGCCACTTGACCCCTTACTCCCCTTTCGAATCCCAGGAACCTAGACAGATGAACTCCCCCGACAAAGCTCCTAAAAACAAGCTCGCTTTCCTCCTCATCGGCGCCATTGTCCTTATCGGCATTGCTGTCGCCGCAGTTTGGTACACGACGAACGAGAAAGACCACAACCAGGACGGCGAGGCGAAACCCGCTGTGACGTCCACTGAGAACTCAGACGGTGGCACAGACGGCGAAACCTCCGAAGCTAACAGTGGCGCCATGGATTCCACTGCTTCCACGGCTCCCGCCGTTCCAGCAGCTTCCGGTGCGACGTCCGGCGCTCCGGGAATTCCCACCGACTTGGAAGATCCGAATCTCATCCCGCCCGTCGACGAATCCAAGACTCAGCAAGAAGCCGATGATGCCGCCCAGATGGCTCTAGATTTCTTCTCTTCCGAAAAGATGCTTCGCTTCCAATTGAAAATGCAAGGCTTCTCCGAGGAGCAGATTAAAAAGTCCATCGAAAAACTCGACCCAGACTGGAACCAGCAAGCTCTAAAGGCCGCGCGCAAGATCAACGAGCAGGGTCCGCCGCTGCCGAAAGACCAGCTCAAGTACATGCTGAAGGTTCATCAACGCTTTACCGAGGAGCAGGCCCAGTACGCCATCGACCACCTGTAACGCAGCCCTGCCCCCTACCCCTGCTAACCCCTACCTACCCAGCAACCTACCGAACCAACCGCTTCACGGCCTGGGATACCTCCGCCAGCTTCTCCTCGGCCTCTTCTCCCCCTGCCTCCGCGGCGTGCCGCACACAATGGTTCATGTGGTCGTCCAGCAACCCCAGCGCCACGCCCTTCAGCGCAGACTGCAAAGCACTGACCTGCGTGAGGATGTCGATGCAATACTGCTCCTCATCCACCATCCGCTGCAGCCCGCGCACCTGACCTTCGATCCGCTTCAGCCGCGCCAGGTAACGCTCCTTGTCGCTCAAGTACCCGTGCATTATTTGAATCCTTTCAGCCGCAGACTGTTGCTCACCACAAACACACTAGATAGCGCCATCGCCGCCCCGGCCAGCATCGGGTTCAGCAACCCGAATGCGGCCAGCGGGATCGCCGCGACGTTGTAGGCAAACGCCCAGAACAGGTTCATCTTGATCGTCCGCAGCGTCTTTCGTGCCAGTCGCAGCGCATCAGCCACGGCCAGCAGATCGTCGCGCATCACCGTAATGTCCGCCGCCTCAATCGCCGCGTCCGTACCCGAGCCCATCGCAATGCCCAGGTCCGCACTCGCCAGCGCCGCCGCGTCGTTCACACCGTCGCCAACCATCGCCACATTCTCCAGCGAGCGGATGTGCGCCACCTTGTCCTCCGGCATCACCCCGGCGATCACCTCGTCGATGCCGACCTCGCGCGCCACGGCGTCCGCCACCTGCTGATTATCGCCAGTCAGCAGCACGGTCTTTAAACCCATCTCGTGCATCTTCCGTACCGCTTCGGCACTGGTCGGCCGCACTGTATCGGCCACGCTGATGGTGCCGATCGCCCGCCCATCGGCGCTAATGCTGACTGTGGTTGCCTTATTTCTGGACGCCCCCTCGTCCCCCCGACCAACCCGAATCACCTGGCCGTCGACGGTTCCCTCTACGCCGTGTCCAGGCAGATTCTTAAAGCCGGAGACCTCCGGCAGACTGCCGATTTCCTCCCGGCCGGCCTCTGCAATGGCCCGGCCAATGGGGTGCTCCGAGTACGCCTCCACCGCCGCAGCTGCGCGCAGAACCTCCTCGCGATTGCCGCCTGCCGGCTCCACGTCGACTACCCGCATTGTGCCCGTCGTCACCGTGCCGGTCTTATCCATCACAACGGTAGTGATGGCATGCGCACCCTCCAAAACCTCGGGTCCGCGAATCAGAATGCCCTGCTCGGCCCCACGGCCCGTGCCAACCAGCAAGGCTGTGGGCGTCGCTAAACCAAGGGCGCAAGGGCACGCGATAATCAGCACCGCGACCGCATTGCTGAAGCCCGCGAACAGCAGCGTTAACAGCGCAATCACGATGACGACCGGAACGAAAATGCCGGAGACCTTATCGGCCAGGCGCTGCACGTCGGCCTTACCAGACTGGGCCTCGTCGATCAGCTTCGCCATCTGCGCGAGTTTCGTCTGCTCGCCCACATGGGTTGCCTCCACAACTAGGCGACCGGAGGTGTTGATGGTGGCACCCGTGACCTCATCGCCGGGGCCAACGTCAACTGGTACGGACTCGCCGGTGAGCATGGACTGATCAATGGCGGACGTGCCGTCCAGGATGCGGCCGTCCGTGGCGATCTTCTCGCCCGGGCGGGCCAGGAACCGGTCGCCGATCTGCAGTTGCTCGATGGGGATCAGCTGCTCCTGCGCACCAGCATCATCCACGCCACCCCGCAGCACGGTGACCTGCTTGGCGCCCATGTCCGTGAGCGCGCGGATGGCATCCCCGGCGCGCTGCTTGGAGCGCTTCTCAAAGTACCGGCCCGCCAATACGAACGTCACCACGCCCGCAGCGACCTCGAAGTAGATGTCCCCCATCGGGTCGCCCGCATGGTTCAGGATGGACCAGCCGTGGCGCATGCCGGGATCGCCAGCGTGGCCGAAGAACAGCGCATACAGCGACCACAGATAGGCCGCCGAGGTGCCGACGGTGATGAGGGTATCCATCGTCGCCGCACCGTGCTTCAGGTTCACCCACGTGGCCTTGTGGAAAGGCCAGCCCGCCCACAAGATCACCGGGGTGGCCAGGGCGAAGCTGATCCACTGCCAGTAGTCGAACTGCAGCGGCGGGATCATCGCCAGCAGGATAACCGGGGTGGCCAACGCGATGGCGACCACTAGGCGGCGCTTCAGGCCGCGCAGCTCCTTGGCGGCCGGGTCGTCGGCGGGTGCTACCGGCGCGGGCACGCTACCGCCGTAGCCGAGCTTCTCCACAATGGCGATGTAGGCGTTCGCGTCAGTGGCCGCCCCCTCCCCCGTTTCAATGTGCGCCTTCTCGGTGGCGTAGTTGACGGTGGCAGTCACGCCCTCCTGCTTGTTTAGCTTCTTCTCAATGCGATTCGCACAAGAAGCGCAGGTCATACCTGTGATGTCAAGATCTATTATAGCCATGCCCCCAGTATACCCCTAGGGGGTATCAGTATCCACGTTCGATGTACTCCTCGATGCGCGCGGCCTCAGCACCCACTGTGGTGGTATCGCCGTGGCCGGGGTACACCTTCATATCGTGCGGCAGCTTAAACACCGTCGACTGCAGCGATTCGATGATCGTCGGGAAGCTGGAGTATTTGCGTCCCGTTGCTCCCGGCCCACCGTTGAACAGCGTGTCGCCGGATAGCAGCGCGTTGCGCCCCGGAACTTCTACGACAATGCAGCCCGGCGAATGCCCCGGGGTGTGGAACAGGCGCACGCCCCAATTCGCCCAGCGCGGGTCCGCTGCGTCGATTGGGGTGAAGGGGGCATCGCCATTGGATTCCTCCCACAGCATCTGGTCGTTCGGGTGCAGGTAGACCTCTACGCCCCACTTCTGCGCCAGCTCCGGGGCCAGCTCGCAGTGGTCGTTGTGCGCATGGGTCAGCAGAATCGCTTCCACGGTGCGGTCGCCTACGTGGTCGATCACTGCCTGCGCGTCGTGTGCCGGATCCACCACGATGCAACGGTCGCCCTCGGCAAGCAGGTAGACGTTGTTATCCACGTCCCACTCGCCGCCGTCTAGCCGGAACTTCCCGGAGGTCACAAACTGCTCGATCTGCGGGTTTTCAAACTTCTGCTCGCTCATGTCTTACCTCTCTTGGTCTCTGACGCTGCGTCGTGCGCGGCTTACTTGAACTCCACTACGGAACGCAGAACCTCGCCCTGCTTCATCTTCTCGAAGGCCTCTTCCACCCCATCAATGCCAATGCGCTCATCCACGAAGCGATCCAGCGGGAAGCGACCCTCCTGGTACAGGTCCACATACATAGGGAAGTCGCGTTCCGGCAGGCAGTCGCCATACCAAGAGGACTTCAGCGCACCACCGTGGCTGAACACGTCCAGGAACGGCAGCTCCAGAGTCATCTCCGGAGTCGGCACGCCCACCAGCACCACACGGCCAGCCAGGTCTCGCAGGTAGAACGCCTGCTTAAACGTCTGCGGCACGCCCACGGCGTCCACCACCACGTCCACGCCGAATCCCCCGTTGATCTCCTGGACCTTCGCCACCAGCTCTTCGTCCGAAAGCTCCGAGCTGTTGATCGTGTGAGTTGCACCGAACTCCTCAACGGCACGGGCGAGTTTGGCGTCCGAAATATCGATAGCAATGATCTTCGTCGCACCTGCAACGGCTGCACCGGCGATCGCGGCCATGCCCACGCCACCTACACCGATGACGGCGATGGATTCGCCGCGCTTGACCTCACCGGTGTTCACTGCGGCACCGAGACCGGCCATGACGCCACATCCCAGCAGACCCGCAACGGCAGGATCGGCATCCGGATTCACCTTGGTGCACTGTCCTTCGTGAACCAGCGTCTTTTCAGCGAAAGCTCCAATACCCAGGGCGGCCTCTAGCTCCGTGCCATCGGCCAGGGTCATCTTCTTCGAGGCATTGTGGGTATCGAAGCAGTACTTCGGCTCGCCCTTCTTGCAGGCGCGACACTGGCCGCACACGGCGCGCCAGTTCAGCACCACATAGTCGCCGACCTCCACGTGGGTCACGCGGTCACCGACCTGCTCAACCACGCCGGCGGCCTCATGCCCCAGCAAGAATGGGTAGTCGTCGGTGATGCCGCCATCGCGGTAGGCCAGGTCGGTGTGGCACACGCCGCAGGCCTGGATGCGCACGATCACGTCGTTATCGCCCGGGTCGGGAATCACAATGTCGGTCAGTTCGACGGGTTCGTTTTTCGCGCGGGAAATTACCGCTTTAACAGTTGTAGTCATGTCACCCACTGTACAAGCTTCTGTGCCTTTGGTGGGTTCGCGTAAACTTGAGCTATTAGCTAACGCAACCAACGCAAACCTCCAAGGAGCCAACATGATCCAGCTCGTCGTCGGCGCCGCCGCGGGTTACTTGATGGGCACGAAGGCCGGTCGCCGTCGCTACGAACAGATCCGCCGTGGCTATCAGACCGCAGTGAACTCGGATATCACCAAGGCAGTTGTGCGTTCCGGCCGTAAGGCACTGGCCAACCGGCTGGATCCGGAACCGCGCATGCACGAGGTGCGCGATCTGAACCGCTCTACCCGCGATTCCCTGGGTGAGGGCCACACCATCGTCGAGGCGGATTATGTGCACCCAAATGACCGCATTGAACCGCCCAAGAGAGCGCCAAAGAACCCCTTTAAGTGAACATCGGAACACTCGCGCTCGCGACGTGAGTGAAGCGTCCTGGGTTTAGTCCCCTTCCTTACCTGAGGTAGGAACTAACCCCAGGACGCTTCACCACTGCAAACCAAAAGGTTAAACTGGCGAAATGACCATGTCCATTGACTATGTGCGCTGGATTGGAATTGCAGCGTGGACCAGTGGTTTAGCCATCCCACGAAACTGCCAGGCGTTGGCTGTTCTTCCGGGGGATTCTCCCGGAAGAATCTTGATCCAGAGCGCCGGGGGACGCGCCACAACATTCGAAGACATTGAGCGTGAGTACACACATATCCAGTGGTTGCTAGCCGGAGCTCCTAGTGATGAATCTGCGCTGGATTATGTGTACCACCAGCAGCTCTGCTTAACGCATTATGAGCTCCTCGACCATGACTTCGCCATCCTGGATGTCAGCGATGGCGCGTGCGGGAGCAAGAACTACGCCTTCAGGCAGTCGTCTGCCGCTGATCGACGCCCCGACTACAGTCCCAAGGCAGCATTAGCTGCAGCTCAGCGCCTCAGCAACTCCGCAATAGGATCGGCTCTTTTAGAACATATTCCTGCCTGGAATATGGCCGAGTCATTAGGACTGCTAGCTCTTGCTGTTCGTGAATACTTCACGGGCGCGGTAGTACGGGAACTTACTCGGAAGTATGTAAAGGATCTTCGTTCGGATTCTCTAAACACCCAGGAAGTTCTCGGTTGTGGCCGCCTCGCCTATAGCGTGGCGTTTAAAGTTAATGATGACTCTGCAACCACCGCTCCGGTGATCACCCTGCACGTTCAGAAAGATGATCCTCTTTTCACAGAATCTGTGTTGAGGCACATCGTTGACCGGGCACAGGCCTTCGCTAGCGCATGTGGAAGTGACGTTCATTGTGGGGCGGTATTCCAGAACATCATTTTCCACCAGGCGTTCCCTAGCACCGTCCATGAACCGGATGCTGAAGAAACGCCAATCATTCTGTACCGGATCCCGCTCAGCACTGATCTTCTCCCTGTCCAATCCTTAACGCAGGTGTTGGGTGACAGCGCCGCCCGCACAGCCGATGACGCACTGAGAGAACCTCCCCAACGGACTTCGCTCAGTATTCGTCGGCTCCCAGATAGCGGCATCATCCGGGTACGCAGCTTCATCCCAGGAACAAGCATCGTCGATCGTGCAATTCACCGCGGCGGCTATCTCGCATCATCGGAACTTGTTTCTAAGTTACAACAGGAAAAGGCGATGGCTGATCCTGATTGTCTCGCCGCAGCTGTAACACCGGCGCTGATCTGGGAATCTCTCAGCACTTGGGGTCTCGCATCCGGCAGCACTGCAAGTTCAGTGTGTTCCGTGCTTAGCGTGCGTGCCAATAGCATCTCCGCTGTGGAAGGTTCCATTCATCAACCACTGTTGACAGTTGAGGTCGATGCGCAGGCGCCACTCGGCACTGTGGCACATGACGTGTGTGATGTTCTCGGTGACCTGGGCATCGATTCCTTTACGGACTTCCCGATTGAGTTACTGTGGTTCGATCCGCAGAAACAGGCCGGCGTCAGCACCTCCTCTCCCAACGCTGCACCCGCACCACAGGCCACGTCGCTGGAACTCCCCGTCTTATGGCCCCGTGCGTTAGGGGCACGATCAATAGCTGCCACAAATCAGGCGCTCGCGCTCGCCGCCGTTCGCCGAGCTCTGCGCCACTGTTGCACTAAAGGCCTGTCATGGATCGGGGTTGCTCATGCTAGAAAAACCTCTGCCTGTGGGAGGCCTCTGATTAGGGTGGCGGTCGCGTTCGAGTCTGAATACGCAGACAGAGTGGCTGTCAATCAGGAATTGTCCCTCGCAGTGAATGCGGTTTTTGCCGAAAACTCTATCGGTCCACATGTCACGTGCGAGGTTATCGATGCTAACCAAATAACCGACGTTTCAGCGTGGGTCACGGCGGCTGGGTATCATCCCGTTACTGGTTTCCTGCCTGCATATATTCAGCTTGAACACCTCAACACCGGCTATGCACCAAATTCTTGATCGATATCACCCGAGGTCAGATACCCATGCTGGGGTGGTCTGAGAATTAGGGGCAGTAGGCTTAAGCGACTGCCTGCTGTTCCTTCTTCCAATTCTCTGTATACCTGCCCGGGCTGAGATAGCCCAACGCCGAGTGCGGATGTTCAGTATTGTACCGGCGGGATAAATGCCATGATCGGCAACATCAACCATCCAGGTGCGGATGGAACCGCGATCGAGTGGCGCTACAGGATTTGAATTAAGAAGAAGCGTTAGCGCATAAGTTTTCCTAGCAGTTTTACTAGCGCGTAAAGTCGCCGAAATCCGCCGCGCGCTCATGCAGCGAGCGCCGGTATTTCTCCAGCGCAATCACATCCGCAAACAGCGCATTGTACTCCTCTTTCTGCAGGTCGGGGCGCATACGCTGCATTCTGGACTTCATATCCGCGATCTCGCTGCCCACCCAGCGTTCCTGCATCCGCGCCATGATCGCATCGGCGTAATAGGGCAGCCGTTCCGGCGGGCAATGCAGATCCTCCACCGCCAGCTCCGAAACCACAGCCGCCCCCATCGGGTCCTGCATCTGGGTTGCGATCTTTTCAATCCAACCTGGCCCACCGTCGTTGTTCGCCGCCCCTCCGAGCGACGCCACCGCCTCCGCCATCGCCACGTATGTCGGATGCACAAAGCTCTCCGGGGGCATGAGGTCGAAAATGGTGGAAGCCAGCTGCGGTTCCTGCAAAGCTAGCTTCATTACCTCGCGCGGACCTTCCAAAAAGTCATCGTTCGGATTGGGGCGTTCCATGCCCTTGACCACGTGCAAGTTGGGGCCGGTTGCATTTCCTGCACCGCCAGCGCCAGTACCACTCTGGGTTGCCACGCCATTAGCCTGGCCGGCGCCCTTCTTCAGCTTAAGGTTAGGCCGCTGTCCGCCGGACTTTCGCGCCTCCTTGCGCACCTCGTCCAGAACATCATTGGGGTTATCCCAGCCCACCCAGCCCGCGGCCTGGCGCGCGTATTCATCGCGCAGCGCCTCATCCTTAATTCCCGCGAGCACCGGCACCATGCGCCGCAATGCGTGCACTCGGCCATCAATGCTGGCCGTATCGTAATCCGCGATAAGCGTGCGGATCACGAACTCGAACATCGGAATGCGGGAGGCCACCAGCTCACGTACTGCCGCATCCCCGCGCTTAATGCGCACATCACAGGGATCCTGCCCGCCCGGTGCGACCGTCACATAGCTCCGACCTGCGAATTGCTGGTCCCCCTCGAAGGCACGCATCGCTGCCTTTTGTCCGGCCTCATCACCGTCGAAGGTGTAAATGATCTCCCCGCGGAAGAACTGGTCGTCCAGCATAAACCTCCGCAGGGCTGCCAAGTGCTCCCCACCGAACGCGGTACCACAGGCAGCTACTGCGGTATCCACCCCGGCGGCATGCATGGCCATGACATCCGTGTAGCCCTCCACCACTACGGCCTGGTGCTTGGCCACGATATTTCGCTTCGCCTGGTCGATACCAAACAGCACCTTCGACTTCTTGTACAGCATCGTCTCTGGTGTATTCAGGTATTTACCCAGCTTGTCATCATCGAAAAGCTTGCGGGCACCGAAGCCAATCACATCGCCACTGACCGAGCGAATAGGCCACAGCAGACGACGGTGGAAGCGGTCGATCGGGCCACGCTTGCCCATGCGACCCAGACCCGCCGCCTCGATCTCCTTGAAGGAAAAACCCTTCTGCTGCAAATGCTTGGTCAGCCGATCCCACCCGGCTGGTGCATACCCGCAGCCAAACTGCTCGGCGTGTTCCAGGGTGAAACCTCGCTCCAAAAGGAAATTACGGGCGACATCCGCGCCTTCGGCGTCACCAAGAAACTCCTTGCGGTAGAAATCAAAGGCCGCCTTGTTCGCAGCGACCAACCTGCGCCGCGTACCGGGCTCCTCACGATTGCCCGGCCCGCCGCCTTCGTAGTTGATGCGGTAGCCGATGCGCTCGGCGCACGCTTCCACGGCCTCGGGAAAAGACATGTGTTCCATCAGCATAAGGAACTTGAAGACGTCGCCGCCCTGGTCCGTGGAGAAACAGTGGAAGTAGCCGTGGTTCGGGCGGACGTGGAACGAGGGAGTCTTTTCATCTTTAAAGGGGCTAAGGCCCTTCATGGAATCGACGCCACCCGGTTTGAGCTGCACATACTCCCCCACTACCTCTTCGATGGGGGTTTGCTCTCGAATTGCTTCGATATCCCGCTCCGGAATCCTGCCCTTAGCCATAGCCACATGCTAGTACAACCCCCGGACAGCCTGGATCGGGCAGCATTCCGGCGCCGGAAAGCTATTTTTCTTAAACAACACATCACGGCTATTCGTGGCGCTAACGTGATCAAAATAGGATCTACATCACACAAATGGAAGAGGGATGGTTGACTACCATGTCCAGCTCGACGACTAATGCAACGCCGAACCCAGCACCGAACTCACTCAACTCCACCGGCGCAGCCGACTCTGCTGAAACAAACGGCGGCGCCACCCCTGCCAATCACTACGATGTGCTGGTTATCGGCTCCGGCTTCGGCGGCTCCACCACCGCCCTGCGGTTGGTGGAGAAAGGATACAAGGTCGGCATCCTCGAAGCCGGTCGGCGTTTCAAGGACGAGGAGTTCGCCAAGAACTCCTGGCACCTCAAAGACTTCCTGTGGATGCCACACATCGGCTTGTACGGCATTCAGCGCATCCACCTACTCAAAGACGTCATGATCCTCGCCGGCGCAGGCGTCGGCGGCGGCTCGCTGAACTACGCCAACACCCTCTACCAACCGGGCGAAGCCTACTTTAACGACAAGCAGTGGAACACCATTACCGACTGGGAAGACGAGCTCACTCCCTACTACAAGCAGGCGCAGAAGATGCTCGGCGTGGTGGAAAACCCCACCATGACCCCCGCCGATGTGTACTCCAAAAAGGTAGCCGAGGAGATGGGCGTGGGCCACACATTCCGCATGGCTCCCGTCGGAGTCTTCTTTGGAGAAAAGGTCGGGTTGAAAGGTAAGCCGCGAGAGACTGTGGCTGACCCCTACTTTGGTGGCGTCGGCCCCGATAGAACCGCCTGCCACGAGTGCGGCGAGTGCATGACCGGCTGCCGTCACGGGGCGAAAAACACCCTGCTGAAGAACTACCTCTACCTGGCCGAAAAAGGTGGGGCGAAGGTGCACGACCGCACCACCGTCACCGACATTACCTTCGACGGCACCACCTGGACAGTGCAGGCCAAGCAGACCGGGCCGATCACCAAACGCAACCCCCAAACCAGTACGTTTACCGCCGATAATCTTGT
The DNA here is from genome assembly GCF_055862885.1 of Corynebacterium sp. p3-SID1761. Taxonomy (NCBI): domain Bacteria; kingdom Bacillati; phylum Actinomycetota; class Actinomycetes; order Mycobacteriales; family Corynebacteriaceae; genus Corynebacterium; species Corynebacterium sp. p3-SID1761. The sequence continues at coordinate 10,922 of NZ_JBSQBJ010000025.1, forward strand.
GGTTGCCGCAGGCACTTGGGGTACCCAGAACCTGCTGCACCGCCAGAAGGCCAATGGCAACCTGCCGAAGCTATCGGACAAACTGGGGCACCTCACACGCACGAACTCCGAAGCACTGCTGGGCGCGAATCGCTCCAACTACTCCCCTGACACGGATTTCTCGGAGGGCGTGGCCATCACCTCGTCCTACTTCCCCGCCCCGGATACGCACATCGAGCCGGTTCGCTACGGCAAGGGCTCCAACGCCATGGGCTTGCTGCAGACCCTGATGACCGATGGCGATAAGCTGCAGCCACGCATCCTGGAGTTCATCAAGCAGATCTTCCTGCAATACAAAGCCATTCCGCGCCTGATTAACCTCAACAGGTGGTCGCAGCGTACCGTCATCAACCTGGTGATGCAGACCCGAGATAACTCGCTACGCACGTTCCTCCGCAAGGTCGGCCCGTTCAACATGCTGAGCTCCGAACAAGGCACCGGCGAGCCCAACCCCACATGGATCCCAGAGGGCAACGCCGCCACCCGCATCCTCGCGAAGATGCTTCCGAAGGGCGTGGCCGGTGGCGTGTGGTCGGAGGTCTTTAATATTCCGCTGACCGCGCACTTCCTGGGCGGCTGCGTTATCGGCTCTTCTCCTGAGCACGGCGTGGTGGACCCGTATCACCGTGCGTGGGGCTACCCGAGTTTGTTCATTACCGACGGTTCGGCAATTACCGCGAACCCGGGCGTGAACCCCTCCCTTTCCATCACCGCCAATGCCGAACGCGCCGCCGCCATGTGGCCGAACAAGGGCGAAGCTGACCCGCGTCCCCCGCAGTCCGAGGGCTACCGGCGTATCGACCCGGTGCAGCCGAAGAATCCGATGGTTCCAGACGACGCTCCAGCCGCTCTCCGCCTGCCTCTGCGCGTGCTCTAAACTCTTCCCTATGTCTCAGGGAAGTTTGCAGCAGCTGTTGCCCAAAAAGTGGGCCAAGTACGCTACCCCGGTCGTCGGCGCGGCCATCGTCGCGGCTGGTTGGTTCGGCATTCAAGGTGGGGACGACAACGGCGGTTCTAGCGGTTCACAAAAAGCTGGTGCTTCTAGTAGCGACGCCGACACCTGCACCGTCGACGCCCTCCCACCGGAGGCTAAGAAGCAGATCGACGATATCTTGCAGGACGCCCCGCCAGACGACGGGGAGGCCGACGGCAAGCACTTCGGCAACTACGAGGGTCTGCTGCCGAAAAAGAAGAGCAGCTACTACCGCGAATACACGGTGAAGACCCCGGGGATTAACCACCGTGGCGAGCGCCGCATCGTCGTCGGCGGGGGCACCAAGACTGATCCGGAGGTGTGGTACTACACCTCCGACCACTTCGAGAGCTTCTGCACCATCCCCGACGCAGAGGACTAGCGAGGGCGCTCAGCCCACGCTGGCCTTCCTGCCTAGGCCCAGGCCGCACTCATCCCACTGGCATGCTTGTCCAGCCGCTCAAGTCGGGATTCCGTCAGCGACGCAACCTGGTCAATGACTACGCGTAGTGCTTCGCGATCGGAGGCGGCGGCGTCAAACCACGAAGAGAACATCGGATCCAACGCGCCCGAACCGCCGCGCCACAGGTAGTCCGTGACGCGGAAGATGCGCTCGCGCTGGCGCTGCTGGTTAGCCAGATGCTGGGTTTCGTCCATCACGTAAAGCACCGCGACGGACTTCAACAGCGTGACCTCGGCCTGGACGGGCTGCGGGATCACCAGATCAGCAGCGTAGCGGCCCAGCGCACCCTCTCCGAACTGCTGGCGCGTACCCGTCACCGCAGCAGTGACGAAGCGGGAAACCAACTCAGAGGTCATGGCCTTCAACGCCGCCAGATCCTGCAGCGAACCGCCGAAATCCGCAGCGCGGGAGACGAGGGTCATGGCTCGCAAGCGGTCGGCTGCCTCCAACAGCTCCTCCGGGGTGCCACCGAAAACACGGGCACCCTTTTCGGCCAGAGCCGCCAGCTCCACCAGATCCCACAGCACATTTAGGTTGATGCGCCGGGAAAGAATGCCATCCTCCACGTCGTGCACTGAATACGCCACATCGTCGGACCAATCCATGATCTGCGCTTCCAGACACTTCCGGCCCTCCGGGGCGCCTTCGCGGATCCACGTTAGGGTTCCCACGTCCTCCGCATAGGCGGAGTACTTAGTGCGCTTGTTGCCCTGCTCGTCGACCGGCCCCCAGGGGTATTTGCAGGCGGCATCCAGGCTCGCGCGGGTGAGGTTCAGGCCGTAGGACACGGGCGCGCCTCCCGCGGAATCATCTGTGCCCTCCAGCACCTTCGGCTCTAGCCGAGCCAGAATGCGCAGCGTCTGCGCATTGCCTTCAAAGCCTCCGCACTCGGCGGCAGCCTCATCCAGCGCGCGTTCGCCATTGTGGCCATACGGCGGATGCCCGATGTCATGGCTCAAGCCCGCCAGCTCCGTCAGATCCGGGTCTGCGCCAAGGGTCTTGCCGATCCCCCGGGCAATCTGCGCCACCTCCAGCGAGTGTGTCAGCCTCGTACGTGGTGTATCCCCCGACCCCGGCCCCACCACCTGGGTCTTATCCGCCAATCGCCGCAGCGCTGCGGAGTGCAGCACACGCGCCCGGTCGCGGTCGAAGCTATCGCGCCCGTCCACCACCGCTCCGGGCAGCCCCAGAGTTTTCGGCCTATCGGGCAGCCGCCGCTGGCGGTCGTGATCGCTGTAGGAGTAACGCATAACTTCTTTCTTATTTCTCAAAGGCCTCGTAATACAGCATGCCTAAGGTCTCGTGCAGGATCGAGTTGAACTGCGAACTGCGGGTAAACACCGACGGCCCCTGGCGCGTCGGGCTCGCCCATGCATTCATTCCTTGGTCGCGCACCATACGGGTGGCGCGCAATGAGTGCGCTGGATCTGTCACCACTACAGATGACTGCCAACCATTTTCCTTTGCCACGTCGGCGAAAGCCTTCGCGGAGGCCAGCGTATCGGCACCCTCTGCCACCGAAACCACTGCCGATTCCGGGATATCGAAGTTCTCTACCAAGTAGTTCTTACCCGACTCGGCCTCGGTGAATTCGTCGCCCTCGGCCTTGCCGCCGACGGTGACGATCGTCGGAGCCACTCCCTCCTCATACAGCTTCGCTGCGTGGTTTAGCCTTGAGGCGAACCAGTTCGATGGATTGCCGTCATACTGCGCCGCGCCGAGTACAAAGATCGTATCCGCAGGTCGCCGGTCATCCGACCGGGCAAAGTGCCACACTTGAAAGGCCGTCACTCCACACACTCCCGCTGCGATCAGGATGATGCTCAGCAGCGTGATGAAGAAATACTTCACCGCGCGCCTCGCCGGATGCCGTGCTTTTGCCATGCGCAAAACCATACGCGGTTTCCCCTGTCTTTTTGGTTAAGGTGGGCTGTATGAAACCGACTTTTTCCCCTACTCGTTTCCTGGCGACCCTAGCCGCCGGCGCCGTGCTCGGATTTGGCTCCTTTCTTATTGACGCCCCCTCGGCCTCAGCAGCCACCGCCACCAGCGAGGTAGAGCTCTCATCCCAGCTTGTTGACAAGTCCGGGGTGTTGTCTGAAAAGGAAAAATCGGACATTTCGGCGTCATTAAAAGAAGCGACCAAGGAATCCGGCAAGAAGCTCTACATAGTCTTCGTCCCCAGCGCATCAGGTGACATCACGAAAATGGCCGAACAGCTGCGCGCACAGGACGGCACCGGCAATGTGATTGTGCTGGCCGTAGCGACGGAATCGGGACAGATCGGCTACGCCGCAGGAAACGACGTGAAGACTAGCGACGCGGAGAAGATTCAAAGCGCGGCGCGGGAGCACTTTGCCGACGATGACTGGGCCGGTGGCGCGCAAGCAGCAGTTGACAAGCTGACGGGCAAGACGTCCACGGCAACGAAAGTATGGATCGGCGCCGGAGCAGCCGGTGTAGTTGGCGCGGGCGCCGGGGCCGCGCTATGGACCCGCCGCAATCGAAAGAAGACGCACACCCAGCAGCTGGAGACAGCTCGTGAGATCGATCCGGGCAACATCGACGACCTGTACAAGCAGCCCACGGAAGTTCTGCGCGAACTGGCGGATGAGGAGCTGACCAGCACCGATGAGTCCATCCGCAAGGGTGACGAGGAGCTTTCCGTGGCCCGTGGCGAGTTCGGTGAGGAGCGGACCCGCGAGTTGGAGAAAGCTCTGAAGCACAGCCGCTCGACACTGAACAAGGCGTATAGCATTCACGAGCGGCTGCGCTCCGGGCTGGTGTCGACGGAGCCAGAGGAACGCGATCTGCTGATCGAGATTGTCTCTAGCTGTGGGCAGGCCGACGACAATCTGGATGCGCAGGCCGCCAAGTATGCAGAACTGCGCCAGAAGCTGATGAACGCGCCGGAGCTGGTGGATAAGCTAACCCAGACCAGCATTAGCCTGCACAATCGCATTCCCAATGCCCGACAGATTCTCACTGACGTTGAGACGCGGGTGGACCCGGAGCTGCTGGAATCCGTGCGCCACAACCCGGACATTGCCGAGGACGAAGTCGCGGAGGCCGAAAAGGCGATCGACACTGCACGGGGGTTGTTGGATAAGCCCGCTGGCCAGCAGGGCGGTCTGATCGACGCGCTGGGAGCGGCGCGGATGGCTTTGCAGCAGGCGGATTCGCAGCTGCTGGCGGTAGAGCGTGCGGAGGAACACCTGCGGTCGGCGCAGTCTAACCTGCCGGCACTGATTTCCGAGGTGGAAGGCGAGATTGACGAGGCCCGCCAGCTGGAGAAGTCCGGTGCGGAGATAGACCGGGCAGGATTGCAGTCGGCTGTGGGACAGGCACGTGCGGCTCTGGAGAAGGCGCGATCTTATGGGTCGACTGATCCGCTGGGGTGCTACTCCGAGCTGTTGGAAGCTGATGGTGCGCTGGATATTCAACTGGACGAAGCGCGAGGCAAGGCCGATGACTTTAACCGGACTGTGGATCTGGTGGACCGGACGATCATGGATGCATCACAGCGGTTGGAGGGCGTGGAGGATTTGATCCGCAACCGCCGGCGAATTATTGGCGTGGATACGCGCACGTCCGCGCAGGCAGCGCGAACTGCCTTGGATGAGGCGACGCGGTTGCGTGCGGAGGATCCGAAGCATGCACTGCGTGAAGCCCAGCGGGCAAGCCAGCTGGCACAACAGGCAACTCGCCAGGCGCGGAAGGACGTGAATGACTTCAATAGGCGCAATGGTGGGGGCTTCGGCGGCTATGGCAGCGGAGGCAGCGGCAACTTTGTGACCGGTATGGTTCTGGGCTCACTGCTGAGCGGAAACGGTGGTTTCGGCGGCGGTTTCGGTGGCGGCTTTGGTGGCGGTTTCGGCGGCGGGGGCGGCTTCGGCGGCGGTGACTTCGGAGGCAGCGGCTCTTCCAGCTTCTAACTGGATGGGGCTGGCGCCTCCTGCCCAAGGTCCCCGCTCGCACCAGGTCACTCAGATAAATTTTTGTCCCATTAACCCCTTCAGGAACGGGCGAGGCGGAATGCTGCCGGGTCAATATTCCCAAATGTCGCTAGATCGGGAATCTGTTATTGCGAATCATTTTCACCCAAAGAAAACAGCAGGTCAGCGAGTTGGTCGAAAAATAGAACCTGGATTCAAATTTTCAGATTCCCGATCTAGCGACATTTCCCCTCACACCCCAGCCCTCCCCACCGCACAGACTGCACACCACACCGCGCAGCCTTCAGCCACACAGCACAGCCTTCCGCCACACAGCACAAAGGCGCGCCCCGCAGGACGCGCCCCTGAAAACTAATCCCAAACAGTAGCTCGCTAGAACACCACGCGCAGCACGGAAACAGTACCGCTGGCGATAATTGCAGCAGCCGGAAGGGTGATTACCCAAGCCAGAGCGATGGGCTTCATCAGGCCCCAGTTGGCGTCCTTGTTGACCAGGCCAACGCCCAGGACAGCACCGATCAGAATGTGAGTGGAGGAAACCGGCAGCCCCAGGACGGATGCGCCCATCACCACGGCAGCTGCAGACAGCTCTGCAGCAAAACCAGAGGCCGGGTGCATCTTGGTCAGGCCGGAACCAACAGTGCGGATAACGAATCGCCCGATGAACCACAGTCCGACAATCAAGGCGACACCCATGGCAACCATGACTGGCAAAGCCACGCCAGATTCCTCAGAAATGGTGTTCGTCTTCAGCACGTCCAGCACTGCAACGAACGGCCCAAGCGCATTAGCAATGTCGTTGGATCCGTGGCTGAAAGCAAAGGCAGATGCGGTGAACACCTGCATCCAGCTGAACAGAAGGAATGTAGAACGGCTCAGAGCATGCTTCTTGAGAGTGCGCGAGAAGATGTAGACAGCCATCCAAACAACAGCTGCAACCATGCCCATGATCAGGAAGTTGCCCAAGCTGGACAGCTCCAGGTTCATGTTCTTCAGGCCCTTAAACAGCAGCATCGCGGAAATAATGATGGAACCGCCAGCGGCCAGCAGTGGCACCCAAGTGTCCAAGGCGTGGTGCGCCTCGACTTCTTCCGCAGACTTATTGATGCGGTGCAGCTTCTTGTAGTAGTCGGACTCCAGATCATCCTCTGTAAAGCCCTGCTCGCGCATCGTCGTCGAGTCACGGATCATCGCATCGGTAAGAGCCAGTCGCTCATCTTCGCTCAGCTGTCCGAAGGCCAGCTTATGCTGAATGTTCAGCTCCTTCTTTTCCTTCTTGATCTCATCGAGGCGCTGATCAGCCAGCTCGTTGTAAACAAGAATGCCGCGCTTAATTGCGCCGTAGAGAAGATATGCAACAATGCCACCAAGCGCCGGGGACAGAACCCAGGAGATTGCGATCTTGCCAACCGCACCCCACTGAACCATGGACCATCCGCCAGTGCCCGTAATGAAACCAACAGTCAAGGCAGCGCCAACGATACCTCCGACAATGGAGTGAGTAGTGGACACCGGCCACCCCATGCGGGTAGCAACCAGCAGCCATACAGCAGCGCCCAGCAGCGAGGCCATCATGATGTAGGCGAAGTTCATCGGCTCAAGGTTGTCGATCGCCCCCAAGTCGACAATGCCGGAACGAACTGTATCCGTCACCTCGCCACCAGCCAGGACAGCGCCGGAAACCTCGAAGATAGCGGCCACGACAAGAGCCTGTTTCATGCTCAAGGTGCCCGCACCCACGGAAGTACCGAAGGAGTTCGCCACGTCGTTACCACCAATATTGAACGCCATAAAGACGGCGAAAATGATGGTGGTGATTAGCACGATGAAGCTAGCGTTTTCTCCAACGTAATCATGCGCCCACAGGGTAAAAGTCACCAAAGTGACGGCCATCAAGCCGCCGAAGAATAGGTGCCACCAAGTATTATTCTCATCTTCCGGCACTGGGGTGATGCCGTCGGGCGACGCGGCAACAGCTTTTTGGGTTGTCGTCGACAAGATTCCTCCAAAACGTCAAGGTAAAAGACCATATCCACCCTGACTGATGGAGGTAAAAAGGACGAGTTCTGATAGTTAACTGCGGGGTAACGCGAATTGAACTCTTACTATCCTTTTTGCAAACATTAAGCGCTTACGATCAATACTTTAGACAAACCCAATCCAGTAGAGCACCACAATCGGAATGCACAGCAGCAGCGCAATCGTAACCGCCCACGAGGAGCTAATCATCCGCGTTTCCATGCACAACCGAGCCGCCCAGGAAACGAACACTCGCACGTCAATCGGCAGCTTCTCCCCCGGCCCTTCGAACTCCACGTGAAGGTTCCGCAGGCCGCGGTTTTCGCTGGAAAACTGCCCTGCCTTCTCACCATCAATATCGAGCACGAAGTTCTTCTTCGTCTCCGCGATAATGGCAATGCGGTGACGATCCGCCTGCACCTCATAGCGCTCCGACTTGCCGAAGCTCTTGCCGTCACCGGTCACTGTCCAGATGCCGGTCTGGGTCGTCGCAGAGGCAGTCGCTGCCTTCTTGACGCCACCTTCTGCAACCTTGCCGGCATCTTCGGCGTCGTGGCTACCTTCACCAGCCCGGGCTTTTGCATCATGGCCGTCTTTGCCACCGCGATCATCCGGGCCGTGCAGCTGCCACGTGTCACCGCCGAAACGGATGTTCGCAACTCCACGCTCGTCGGCGTACTCTGCCACCTTCACCAGGTCGTTGCTGGGACCTTCATAGATGGGGAATGTATGCCCGTCGCTCGGCAGCCCCCAGCGAATATCACTCGACATATTTAGCAGCCCGCCAGGCGCTCAGCGAAGTAGCTCTGCAGGTCTTCGATCTTGATGCGCTCCTGCTCCATTGTGTCGCGCTCGCGAACGGTCACCGCATTGTCCTCCAAGGTGTCGAAGTCGACGGTGACGCAGAACGGGGTGCCGATCTCATCCTGGCGGCGGTAGCGACGGCCAATTGCGCCGGAGGTGTCATAGTCGACATTCCAGAAGCCGCGCAGCTGATCAGCCAGCTTCTCAGCAGTCGGCGTCAGCGTCTCCTTCTTGGACAGAGGCAGAACGGCAATCTTCACAGGAGATAGACGACGATCCAGCTTCAGTACCGTGCGGGTGTCGGTTCCGCCCTTCGCATTCGGTACTTCTTCCTCCGTGTAGGCGTCAACAAGGAAGGCCATCATCGCACGACCCAGGCCGGCGGCAGGCTCGATGGTGTACGGGATCCAACGCTCTTCTGCATTCTGGTCGTAGAAGCTGAGGTCCTCGCCCGAGCCTTCGGAGTGAACACGCAGATCGTAGTCGGTGCGGTTGGCCACGCCTTCGAGCTCGCCCCACTTGGAACCGTTGAAATGGAATGCGTACTCCACGTCGACGGTGCGCTTGGAGTAGTGGGAGAGCTTTTCCTTCGGGTGCTCATATAGGCGCAGGTTGTCAGGGTTGATGCCCAAGTCGATGTACCACTGGTGGCGGTCATCGATCCAGTACTGGTGCCACTCTTCGTCCTCGCCCGGCTTGACGAAGAACTCCATCTCCATCTGCTCGAACTCGCGGGTGCGGAAGATGAAGTTACCGGGGGTGATCTCGTTACGGAAAGACTTTCCGACCTGCGCGATGCCGAAAGGTGGCTTCTGACGGGAGGTTGTCATCACGTTCTTGAAGTTCGTGAAGATACCTTGCGCGGTCTCCGGGCGCAGGTAGTGCAGGCCTTCCTCGTCGTCCACCGGCCCAAGGAAGGTCTTCAGCAGACCAGAGAACGCCTTCGGCTCGGTCCACGCGCCAGGCTGGCCGGTCTCCGGGTCGTTAATATCGGCCAGACCGTTCTCCGGTGGGCGGCCGTGCTTCTCCTCATAGGCCTCCAGCAGGTGGTCAGCACGGTAGCGCTTGTGGGTGTGCAACGACTCAACCAGCGGATCAGTGAAGACTTCAACGTGACCGGACACTTCCCACACACGCTTAGGCAGGATCACGGAAGAATCCAGGCCGACAACGTCGCGACGGGAGGTGACCATGTGGCGCCACCACTGACGCTTGATGTTCTCCTTCAACTCCACGCCAAGCGGGCCATAATCCCAGGCGGAGCGGGTTCCGCCGTAGATCTCACCGCAGGGATACACCAGACCCCTGCGCTTGGCTAGGTTGACGACGGAATCAATGGTGCTTGCCATGGTTGGCGTGTCTCCTTAGTCGGGATGGGCTTCGGAATGTGAAGGTTCAGCTTTGCAGCTGTCGTGCCCCACATCTTAGCCTGTCCCAGGCGAAAGCCAACGCTCGGGGTAGCACG
>NZ_JBSQBJ010000026.1:0-18623 GCF_055862885.1 Corynebacterium sp. p3-SID1761
CCCGCTCGTTGAAAAAAACGAACTACTAATCCCCCCGCTCCGCATCGTTAAAAGCGACTTCAAGAAAGGTGGACCGTTCCACAAAGTTACTGCAAAAACTCACCCTGATCCTGTCCCTTTCGACCGATATTTTCATTACTCACTCGCTGATTTCTGGTCACCAGAGGAGCAAGCATTCGTCCCCGTAACAAGAGAAAATGAGTGGATGCCAAAGGAAGGACGGATCCTTAAGTACATAATCCACGATTCCAACCCAACGCAAGGTGGGAGGGTTGATGAGGCTCCAGACGGTACTTACTTTATGACCGATGTCGTCGGTGACTATCGTGAAATCGAATATGCTCTTGAAGATGCACTCGCCTACTACGGATTGATCGATACCCCGCGACCCGCACGCCCCGACCTCACAGAAAGCCAGGAACACGACACGATGCCCACCAACGCACAACAAGAAGACCAACCACTCTTCCACCTCGCAGAACTCGACGGTATGACCACCCTGTTCGCAGCTATGGACACCCTGCCCAAGGAAGCAGTCGGCGTCATAGAACAAGCAGGGCACACACCCAACGGCTACTTCCTCGACAACCTCGCTAAGTACCTACTCCGACAAGAAGACGTCACAACCGACGGCATTGAGTTCGACAGTGACGCAGGCATGTTCAGCCTCATCGGCACCACCGAAACCCTGGAGCCACTCCACACCCAACTCACTGATCTGTTCAACAACACCAACGATCTGCAACAAACCCTCAACCAAGCTAAAGCAGCAGGAACAGACTTCGACGACTAACAGAAAAGCTTTTGTCCTGACTGACTAGAAGCCAGTCAGCCAGCTGGAATGGTGCTGCGTATCTTTTACCGCTACACCTACGACAGACTCGGCCAACGCGTAGCCAAAAGCCACCGACACAGTCGAAAGCCAGGACACCCAAACCCTCTACGGCACACGCACATGGTCTGGCCGGCGTACCGGCCCGTTGTTGTTTGCCGGCCAGTACGAAGATGTTGAATCCGGGTGAGCGTACAACCGCTTCCGCTACTACAACCCCACCCTTGGCGCCTACAACGCCCAAGACCCACTCGGGCTCGCCCCACGCCTGGCCTCGGCCCAGGGGTATGTCGACCACGCAGCACACTGGGTCGATGTGCTCGGGTTGCATGGCGGAGGTCATGCTGCGAAAGCGGAAAAGCTCTAGAAAATATTGCAAGGGATCAAGAAGCCCTTCGAACTGTGCACTCTACGGCAGCTCGCGGGCAAAACTCTGCGATGCTAGTAGACACTGATGGAAATAGGTACTTTGCTCATGGCGCATCTACAGACATTCCTTCAAACCTTTCGCCTACAGATATCGGATTGCGAGACAGCGACACTTTCGTTCAGGGCGGATCCATCCCAGGTTGTGAGCAAGTTCTTTCCAGAAATGGAATCATGACCGTAAGTCCCCAACTGGACACTGCATACCCAGTCCGATTCACGCAAGATGGACTAAACATGATTAGAAATGGAATGAGATAAGTTGAATTCATCCGGATCTGAACTCCTACCCGTACGACCAATCCAATGGGTATTAACAGACCTGATCGACAGTGAAAATAACACTCAGAGCTTTTCAAACCCATTTGAAAATGCTCTACCGAACTGGGTATTCGAACTGCAAGCTCACCAATATGCCGACCCAACTACCGCTCTTCATGAACTAGTTCCTTTCCTAGCAGAGCCTATCCAAACCGCCCTGATCAACCACCTTGATATTTCACCAATCGATACCGTTTTTCGCTACTCGGCCGCCCTTCACATACTTCATTCGCATGACTTCCCCGCCATCGACAAAAAAATCATCCAGAAGTTCATAGGAACAGCATGTCAATCTCTAAAGGACGCAGGCGCCGAACTCAAAACCTTCACAGAAACAAACCTAGCTGGCGACTATCTTGGGGTTTGCACGGGTAAAGGAATCCAGGGACTAGCCCCGATAGCTCCTGACGATCTGTTGAAGCAGACCGAGCAACTTTCACGGCAATATCCGGAGGGACAAGTCTTCCGATTCGGAGAAAGCCCCGCCATAGGCCTTATCCTCACAAACCAAGGACAGACCTATTACTACCCGCTAACTCCCGAACATTGGTTCGCAATTGGATGTGCGGCTACAGGCAACTACACACCTCACGGTTCATCCACAGGTCGTTTACTCCATTCTCGACAATACTTTCCCTTCGTAGGCGCCTTAGCGAAAGACAAAGCCAGTAGGAATGAGACTGAATCCGGATTATCGTGGTGGAAGATTCCAAGACTCACTCCAATTGATATGCCCTTTGTTACTGACATGTGCTTCTGGGGCGAGGAGGAGAACTAGTGAAAACGTTTGAAATTCTCACTTCCAGTCTTGCAGAGTGCCTGAACTCTGCAATTGATCAGCTGCTTGTCGTTCCAAAGTTTGCAGCTAACTACAATGATGATTCCCTGTTGGGGTGGCTACGCCAAGACGTTGGAAAGCTTGAATCTGCCACATATGTTTCGGATGCTCTGGAGCAGCTGGTCAGCACCTTCTTTGTTCCCTATTGCCTAGACCAAAGAGCTCACCCTGGAACTCTGCTCATCGTCATGTGGAGAGAGCTCTGTGTCGGTTCGCTGAAGGCAGAGAAGCTGTCAGGGTCTTTCGTCGAACAACAAATCAGCAGTGAGATTTATTCGATTGCAAGTTCTCTAATAGCAGATCAATCGTCAGCGAATGGCAACACAACAATAGAGACACCAGGTGGATCTGCCAACCTCGAATACTTCCGTACTGATCACGGCTGGGACTACACCGTCACAAGTAAGGAGGGAATCGTTTATGGTTTTCCCGAACAGCTGTGTATTGCTACTCAAGAGGTTCCCTGTGGGCTATTTGCCCAGCAAGTGTCCATTTATGACATGTTGATTGAGCCCCGGGAGTATCAGCTTCAACCGTATGAAGAGTTTGGTGCACTGCACTTGGGGAATGGCCAATTGTGGTGGCCTAATCGCAGCGAATCCTAAGCTTTATGGGATATGGCCAACAGGACAAGTGTTCTCAGCGTCGTGACATCACCTCATAAATCAAAATCTGAAAGTTGCTGAGGCAAGAAGCCAAAACGGGCAATTGACTGAAATGGCCTGAGGCATGTTCCCAGGCTTTGCCCTAAATCTTATTATTTGTATGCCCGGGTGTGTCACCTGGCAGATGCACCACAGGAACTGATTAACACCACTACCGGAGCCGTAGAAAGGCACACCAACCAAACCTTGTATGGCACACGCATGTGGGCGGGTCGGTGTACCAGCCCGTTGTTGTTTGCCGGTCTGTATGAGGATGCGGAATCCGGGTGGGCGTACAACCGCTTCCGCTACTACAGTCCCACCCTGGGTGCCTATAACGCCCAAGACCCACCCGGGCTTGCCCCACGTTTAGCCTCGGCACAGGGGTATGTCGACCACGCAGCACACTGGGTCGATGTGCTCGGGCTCATGGCTCACAAAGCCACCCGCGGTATGCACCCTAGCGCCCCGCACCCAATTTATGATGGTCACAGGGTAAATGGTGAGTTCATGGGCCAGTCTTCGCTGACCAGAGATGGTATGTCTGCGCACGCTGAATATTCTGAAACCATGAGGCCTCTAGGTTACGAAACCAATAGGTCATTGCCGAATAGCAACCAACGTCCAGATGCCTTCAGGATAAATGAAGAAAATATTGTTACTGAAGTCCGTGAACAGAAGCCTGACACTCCAACAGGACGCCGCGCTGGTGCAGCACATCTACAGAAATACGAGACTACCGCTAACCAGAACAACGCAAGAGTCTCCGAAGCTACTGGTAAGCCAGCCCCAACAGTTTCAAGCTATGCTGACTTCTATACGGGTGAAAACGGGAACTTTATATTTAAGCTCGGAGAATAAAAACAGAAGTTCGTAGAACCAGGAGGACATATGGAGCCATTCACATTTTCGGACTTTCGTTCAGGAATTGTGGAATCAGCCGTCTCGTGGCATCGCGTCGGCAGAAAAATGATGTGGGTTTATCAACCGGACGAAGTTATCTTCTTGCTTAAGCTAATCCAACCTAAAGCGATGAAGTACTTTGACATTCAACTGTTTTATGGGCATAGAGACTGGATTCAAGATGGTAATTATGAAGCTATCTCTTGCGGCGCACAAGCTCCATACCGAGCACTCACTCGCAAGAGTGATCTCAAACTGTCCGTGACATATCCAGGCATAGAGGAAAACTTTCACGGAGCCCTATTCGACAGTCTTCTCAACTCCGATACCATCACACGAAACAGTCGCGAAAAGTTTCCCGACATGATGAATCTAGAACTTCGCAAAAAGGATTGGACTCAGTTTTTTGAAGTGCTTCGTCAACGACTTCAACCACTTCACACACTTAACGACATTGAGAACGAATTCGACGGGAACCTCAACAGCGAATTTTGGGACCGTATGAAGCAACGAGTTACCAATTTCCCTGATTGCGAGCCTTGCTAATGCCAAACGAAAACATCTTACTACATATCTCGAACAGTTTCGTTAGAAGTGGAGAAGCTTTTCACACCGTCCTCAACGCTAGCGAGAGACCCATTCAAAATAGCTCGGTTGAATTATTTCAGCTCCAAAACACTATTAATGATCAATTGAACAAGGCTTCATTGCCCATTTCAGAACCAATTGGCGACAATTGCTTAGTCATTACCGCCAGCGAACCTGAAGTGCCATGGATCCTTCACCACATAACGCGATTTGCGTTAGAAACGTCTGCACTTATGGTCTTAGAAAATTCGCGTATCGTTTGGCTTTTCGGGGATGAATCTATAGATTTTATAACCAAGGTATCCCATTACGGTTTTGTTTTCGAATGCCCCTGTGTAAGCATTTCCGGGATCCCACAATGGGTTTATGAAATTACACAGCGCACAACAGTTGCTCCAGGTCGGCCAAGTAAGATTCAAAATCAGGATTTCTTGGTGGTCAAGAAGGAAGACCGTACAGAAACCTTTATTCAAACTGTTTTCGATCCTGTCATTAGAAGCTACCGGGTAGAAATGCGGCTAGGTGATGAAGAGCATCACTATTGGCGCGAAGAAACGGCTCAACAAGCTGTAGTCCAGAGATTCATCACGTGGATATCCAGCGAGTCACATTCAACTGAAGGATGGCACAAGTTGGAGTTCCCGCAAGCATAGACTGAACCACGCCCCCTAGAGGTATTGAGATGCTCCAGGTCGTGTTCCTAGGCATCCGCATCAACTTCCATTCATTCGTAGGTCGGATTTTTCCCAAAGCCCTGACTCACCCTCAGCTGGCGTGCAGTAGCCCAGACTTTGGTGAAACCGAGTCTCGCTCCACCAATTGACCCATTCAAACGTCGCGACCTCCAGGTCAACAACTGAAACGGAAGAGTATCGCATGCCCGATATCACGTTGAACAACAAAGACATTGTCGAGTCGAAATACATGAAAAATATTTCCGCAGGAGACCACTCATGGGACGGAACCGCCATGGACTCACAAACCAAAGACGATATGCGCTAAGACATAGGATGCACCAATACCAACACTCCAGAAAGGATCCCCATGACTATTGTTAACCCCTACGAAAAAGTTCCGAACGTAAGTGAAAAAGCCAGCAACCTTATCCGCCAAGCGATACCAGACTTTTCCGGCATTGACTACCACTGGAATCTTACGATCAAAAAGAACTCGACCTTAAAACAACGCAAGAAAGCCATCGAGCTTCTCAGGCCGTATGCCACAGATACTTTTTCCGACCCAGCTACAAGAAAATATTTCGCAATCGCTGTCACCTTAGGTGCAAAAGATCTTGATGTAACCCCTATTGTCGACGAACTTGAGCAGTACCAGAACACGACCGACCCGACAGCACTAGAAATGATTGGACGAGATCATAGCCACATGATGGACGTCGTAGCCCCCACGAACTTTGAGCAATTCAACCGATACTTACGCCTCGAAGGCGAAGCACTGATGGAAGGGCAAACCTTGTTCCTCCGTGGCGCGATCAAAACCAAGGCCTTCCGCATGGCCCCAGAATTCCAATGGCTGAAAACCTCACGCTTTGCCAAGCACCCAGAATCTGTCTATGCAATGACCTTCATGGGCAAACCTGACCGAGTCAAATGGGTCAGAGAAGAAGCCCTTGCCGCGGAAGCAGCTCTCAAAGAACACTAGAAAAACCACCACACGCCGCCAAAACCACAGCCCCACGTGAGACCTGCCCAAGCACGCTAACCAGCCGCGACTCGGCGTCTAAGATTTAATTCCAAACCAACCCCCCTACCGGCAGCGTAAACGGCGAATGAGCCCACAGGCCCAAGGGATGCCACTAGTGCACCCAAGAACCACAAAGCCAGGTTTCATACTCGGCCTCTGTACAAAGCTCCGCCGACCATAAGGCCTACTGAGACATTACGGTCGACGAGAGAAAACCACTCGGAATACTACGGGGCAAGGAGAGACGAGCAACATCCAATTGAACGATATGGAATACGAAGGCCAACCGGTGCTACGACCAATGTAGGTAATCTTGAAAACAAGATTAATTAAATGAGCCCTAGACACGAGTTCTATGAAAGAGCCACATCTTTCGGACGTAACTGGACAAACATCAATGCACCAGAGATTCGATGAGGAAACCTAGATGCTAAAATTCTCTTTAGACAGCCCTAAAGGCAGCCGCCCTAAAGCTGGACAACTCTACCTGATGAAAACCACCCTCGGTTACATCCCTGTTGGCGTCACCTCCACCGAAGCATTCTTCGGCGCGGCTGCAATGGTCCACCCTTATCGCGCGCTCATCAGCGACCCATCCGATACATCATGGTTTCCGCTCGTCGAAAAGAACGAACTACTTATTCCACCAATTCAGATCGCCAAGAGTGACTTCAGAAAAGGCGGACCTTTTCAAAGAATCCCAGCGAAAAGCCATCCTAATACCATCCCTTTTGACAACTACTTCTACTACACACTCGCGATCTTCTGGTCACCAGAGGAGCAAGCTTTCGTCCCTATAACAAGAGAAAATGAGTGGGTTCCGAAGGAAAGACGGATCATCAACTACGAGATCCACGACACAAATCCGCCACAAGGCGGCACCACGGACGAGGCCCCAGAAGGCACCTACTTTATGACCACTGTCCTAGGCGGCTATCGCGAGATCGAATACGCCCTTGAAGACGCCCTTACCTACTACGGACTAATAGATACCCCGCGCCCCGCACACCCCGACTTCACTGAAAGCCAGGAACACGACACGATGCCAACCAACACGCAACAGGAAGACCAACCACTCTTCCACCTCGCAGAAATCGACGGCGTGACCACCCTGTTTGCCGCTATGGACACCATGCCCAAGGAAGCAGTCGGCGTCATAGAACAAGCAGGACACACGCCCAACGGCTACTTCCTCGACAGCCTCGCTAGGTACCTACTCCGACAAGCAAACGTCACGACCGACGGCATTGAGTTCGACAGTGACGCAGGCATGTTCAGCCTCATCGGCACCGCTGACACCCTGGAGCCACTCCACACCCAACTCACTGATCTGTTCAACAACACCAACGGCCTGCAACAAACCCTCAACCAAGCTAAAGCAGCAGGAACAGACTTCGACGACTAACACACAAGCTGTTGTCCTGACACACTAAAAACCAACCGGCCGGCCGGAATGGTGCTGCGTATCACTACCGCTACGATGACCACGGCCGTGTCACCGCCCAAGTCGGCACCGGTGGTATGTTCCCGAACATCCTCTACTGGGGCGACTACGTACCTGTCGAGCGTCAACCAACTTGCCAAATACAAGGAACATGCCGAGTCTTTCAACCGACAAAATGGAGCTAAGCTTGGCCGCAGCACTGTGCCAGATGTAATAGCCACCGCCGATTGGTATACTCCCTAAAAATGGACTTCAAAGACTTCAAAAAAACACTAACCGAAGCCGCTAATTCCCACTTCTCCCGCATTGGACGGAAAATGCTGTGGACATACGAAACCGGTGAATTAGCTTTCTTGATTCAGTTTGAAAAAGATTCCGAGCGCCCGACCTACGGAATAAGAATTTTCTATAGCCACCAAGATTGGATTACTAGAGAACGGACACAGCTACTCTGCGGAGCGGGAATAGGAATCAGACAACTGGTAGAAAAAGATCAGTTAAACCTTCAAATTGATTACCCCGGTACACACGAAAATTTCTACTCGATCTTTTTCAACAGCTACCTTGGAAATACTGACCATGAAGTTCAAACTTTGATTGGTAACCCGGAGCTCAAATACCTTGAGAAAAGACGTACTGATTTCGACGAGTTTTTCACAGCGCTCAAGGCCAGTTTTGACAACGCATCAAACCTACAGACGATAGCCGCAAGAGCAGGAGTCACGGTTCCAGATTTTTGGACAAAGGTCGCGCAGCGAATGGAGGACTGCCAGCAATGAGCGCTGAACGAATTATCATCAACCTTCCACCCGCATCAGTCGCCCCATACGAGGTATACGACTACGTGAGCTTTGCCAGCCAGCAAGAAGTACATGCCTCGCCGCAGACGCTTCAGCTCCAGCAGCACCTCACGAAGATATTGGCTCCGCACGACCTTCCCGTAGAACTGGTTGGGGATAACTGTATAGGCATTAGTGACTACGACGAGCATATCCCCCAGATACTTCAGTTTATCAGCCCGTTGCTGTCTCGATACCCTACTCTTACGATCCTTGAATTCTCAGAATTTGTTTGGACCTTTGGCGACGAAAATACCAACTTCTCGACGGAAACATCGGAATACAGCGCCCCGTGGGCAAGTCTGCGCGGTCTACCGTCCTGGATTGATTTAATTACCACCAACGCTTGCACAATGGCTGAACTGAACTTAGGAAACGATCCGCGGGACTTCCTGATCATCACCGACGCCACCAAACACCAGCATTACATGCAGTGCTACTACAGCCCCGTCGACCGCACCTACCGGGTTGAGATCCGCCTTGGCGATGCCCAGCACCATTACTGGCACATGACCCCCGAAACTAGCACCGTCATCCACGAACTCACCACTTGGATAACCACCGGTACCCATTCAACACACGGATGGCAGAAGCTAAACATCACCTAAAAGCCACAAGCACTGTCAAGCCACCGACGGGGTCATCGACTACCACAACACACTGCCGGTCAAAGTCGGCCGGACAACCTACACCTACGACGCTGCAGGCCGTATCACCCGCACAGTAACCAAACGCCTGGGCAAAAAACCACTAGTCCATCACTTCTACTACGCCACCGGTGAACAACCCATCGGCTTTACCTCAAGTGATGCTCCCGGTGTTGGCTACCGCTACACCTACGATGGTCTCGGCCGACGCGTAGCCAAAGACACCATCAACACCACCACCGGAGAAGTTACCCACCGTGACGTGTTCACCCACACCGGCAACCAACTCGCAGCCGTCACCACCACCGTCGACACCACCGATCCAGCACGTGTGGGTGAAGGCTACGTGTGGACCACTGATCCTGCCACTGGTGACACACACGGCCAGATCACACTAACCAGTGGCACCACCCAGACTCCGGCTAACCCTGCCGCCACCTGGTCCCAGGTGAAGTGTCCCGGGTTTTGTTCCTAGGCTTGTGCCTTGATTTCCATTATTTCTCGACTGGGGTGGTGTTCCCAAAATTCGGTTTCGACTTCAGCCGGCGTGCGGTAGCCCAGGCTCTGGTGGAGCCTTGACTCGTTCCACCAATTCACCCACTCGAACGTCGCGATTTCCACGTCGACGACATCGGCCCACGTTCGCCTATGAATCAGCTCATTCTTGTAGGAGCCGTTGACGTTCTCAGCCAAAGCATTGTCATAGGAGTCGCCCACCGTCCCAGTGGACGCTGCGATACCGTGCTCAGCCAAGCGCTCGTTGTAGACGATGCTCACATATTGTGAGCCGTGGTCTGAATGGTGAATCAAGCCCGTTGTTTCCTTAGCGCACACGATTGCCTGGTTCAACGCCTGCAGCGGCAAGGCTTCGGTGCGCATCGAATCGGACAGCGCCCATCCGACGATCCTCCGGGAGAATACATCGGTCACGAACGCGGTGTACACAAAGCCTTTTCGGGTGCGCACGTAGGTAATGTCCGCCACCCACAGCCGATTAGGGCCAGGGGCCTTAAACTCACGTTTTACCAAGTCAGGGCGATGATCCGGACCCTTGGGTTTGCGCGTTGTGATTGGTGCCCCACCTTTGCCCTTGCCGGACAGTCCAACACTGCGCATCAGCCGGGCTGTTTGCTCGCGTCCAATGTCAATGCCCTGGCGGCGCAGCACGCGCCACATTTTGCGAATCCCGTAGACACCGTAGTTTTGTTTATGAACTTCGGTAATGCGCTCTACTAGGGCAGCGTCGCGAAAAGCGCGGGAGCTTAAGCCCCGGGCCTTGGATTGGCGGTATCCACGCGAGCTAAGAAAACCGCCTTCGCGATGCGTATTTAACGTCTGGCAGATGAACTCGACTGAGAAACGATTCCGATGCTCATCGATGAATCGGATCATTTCCGACGTTTTGGGTCGAGTTCGGATGCGAAAAAAGCTGAGGCGGCTTTCAACAACTCATTGGTGTCCCGCAGCTCTTGATTCTCTCGACGCAACCGTGCGTTTTCTGCAGCAAGGTCCTCGGGCATTGATTCCACAACACGTCCTTCGCGACGAGCGGCCTGCGTCCATTGCCTCGCCGTGTGCCACGAGACGCCCAGCTTTGGGGCTACTGCCTGGCACGCGGCTTGCATCGACATATTTTCCGCCAAGATGCGGTCTTCCACGAGACGGACCACACGGTCCTTGGCATCCTGGTCAAATTTTCTTGGCATATTCCAGATTTTCCCATCTACTCAAACGGAACAAAACCTGGGACACTTCAAGGCGCGGGTTGATGCGACGTTCTACGCCCTGGTGTGCGACCTAGCCGGAGCACCACAGGAACTGATCAACACCACCACCGGTATCGTCGAGGGACACACCACCCAAACCTTGTACGGCACACGCACATGGGCGGGTCGGTGCACCAGCCCGTTGTTGTTTGCAGGTCAGTACGAGGATGCGGAATCAGGGTGGGCGTACAACCGCTTCCGCTACTACAACCCCACCTTGGGTGCCTATAACGCCCAAGACCCACTCGGACTCGCCCCACGACTTGCCTCGGCACAAGGGTATGTCGACCACGCAGCACACTGGGTAGACGTACTCGGGCTGATGGCACACCGCCGCATTGGAAGCTGGGCCTCACACGATGCCCTCGGAAAGAAAGTCTTCAAAAGTGATTCAGGCTATTTGTTCCACCCAAACCACGTTCACCGAGGTGAAACTAACGTGGAACGAATGGCCAGAGTTCTAGCACCAAAGGGACGTGATGGTAAAACTCTTCACATCTTCAACGGGTTAAAATCTAGTGAGTTTCCAAAGGACGTAACTCCGGTGGACCGTAATGCATTCAACTCCTGGAAAAGACAGTACTGGCAAGAAGGGACTTTAGACTTCCTATGATTAATCTGAATGATTTCGCAAGCTTCGACGACAGTTATGTATTTGGCGAAGGCAGCACTCTACAAGAGATTCAGGAAGGCTTTGCATCTTGCCCTGAATGGTTGCCAGAAGACTTCAAACAGCTATTCACCCAATGCGATCGATGGACCTTAGTCGGAGTCGAAATGTTTCCCCCCTATCAGTCCCCTACTCTCCTGATCAACGCGCAATTACCCTCAACGCCGAATTCCACGAAGACTATCCAGGCCACGAGGAACTATTTGCCGTGGGAGAAATAGGAGATGACAGCTACCTTGTCCTCCAACACCTCGACGATGAAATTGTGTGCGGCTATTTCCATACTGGTGACGAAGAATGGTTCGGAAATAAATATCCGAGCCTAACTGAGTGGGCATACGCCTGCCTCGAAGCCAACGGAGAGCCAAGTGTCTAAGCCACGGCAAAAGCTCCAAGGAGTCCAACGCAACCAATCATTTGATGATGACTTAATCCAGGGGATGTCCTTTGAGGCTGTAACTCTTGAACAATGCTCATTTGTTCGAACCGAATTCGATCACTGTTCTGGATCATATCTTTCGTTCAAGGATTGCACTATTCGGAACCCGAGCTTTCGTTCTTGTGGCGATTGGGACCACATCAGCCTCATCAACACCACTGTCGAAAAGATCGAAGAACCACTAGATGTCTCGATGTTTTCCAGAATTGAAGGCAGCACACTTAGCGACATCATAATCAACGGAAGACGACAAAAAGACCACACACCACTTGCGCTTATAAACAGCACTATCTCAGGGAGATTAGCTAACTTCACGATCGCAGAGAACCAATCACAGAATCAACTTCTTGGATGTGACCTCCGCGACTGCGCTGCCTACAACGTCCGTTTCCTAGGCATCCCAGTAGACCGGTGCCAGCTACCCAACAGCGTTCATTCCCTCGTCCTCACCAATTGGTCAGACCTAGCAGACGAGGTCTTTTCCAAAGCAACGTTCACCTTTAAGAGCCCAGTTTCAACCAAGGCAGAGAAGACCGCTGCGTCGATAGTCATGGACGAGATCCAACTAGATGCTGGAACATTTCACTCCACACATGGAACACAAAGACTTGGCGCAGAGAAACTCAATCTTACTCGCGATAGAGGAGCCAGATTGGTCAGTGAACTACTCGACACCACAGTGCCGGTCGAGATTGCGAATGCAATTCGTGCAATTTACGCGCCTCGGCTCTAAATCCTACGGAAGCGAACTCTAGCGCGGTGTATTTGAGGCCCACAATCAGCTTCGTCGCAGTATATATAAGGGCAACCACCGCGGAAGCTTTTCGAATCAATTCTTAGCCATTTGCGAAAAGTATTCACCTAACGATACACGTCGGCATTACCAAACACCCTCGACTACGAGCCATGCAGCATGCGTTGAGTCACCCGCTCGCTCGACCCCGAGACCAAATGACAGTACTAAATGAAGATATGGCTCTAGGAAAATACGAGGCAAGAGGAGTCGAACAACACCTAATTGAAAAACTGGGAATGCAAAAGCCCACGGGAGCCACGACTAAGGTAGGTAACCTAGAAAATAAGATAAATAGTATGAGCCCAAAACATGAGTTCTATGACAAAGCAACGGCTTTTGGCAAGGACTGGGTAGACCAATTCGCTAGCGAGGTACGTTAAGAACATGGCGCTAAAACTGGTATTCGACGCTCCCAAAGGTAGCCGCCCGAAGGCTGGACAGCTCTACCTGATGAAAACCACCCTCGGATACATCCCCGTTGGTGCGACCTCCACCGAAGCATTCTTCGGCGCCGCTGTGATGATTCATCCCTACCGAGCGATCGTATCTGACCCCAAAGACACCACCTGGTACCCACTCATCGAAAAGAACGAACTCTTGATCCCGCCACTGAGAATCAGAAAACAGGATTTCAAAAAGGGAGGCTGCTTCACTCCGATTCGCGACAAAGCAGCTCCTGTGCCCATCCCCTTCGATCGCTACTTTTACTACCAATTGTCCATGCCTTGGTCCCCAGCCGAACAAGCGTTCGTTCCAGCTGCTGCAACATTGCCAGAAGATCGGCTAGGCACTTTCGTTCCCAAGGACGAAAGAATCATAAAATTCACCATTCACGACACGAACCCACCTCAAGGTGGCATCGTCGATGAAGCACCGGTGGGCACTTACTTTATGCCAGCGGGCCTCCTCATGGATCTTCACATCGAGTTTGCCCTTGAAGACGCACTCGCCTACTACGGACTGATCGACACCCCGCGCCCCGCACACCCCGACTTCACCGACAACCAGGAACACGACACAATGCCAACCAACACACAGCAGGAAGACCAACCACTCTTCCACCTCGCAGAAATCGACAGTATGACTACCCTGTTTGCCGCCATGGACACCATGCCGGAAGAAGCAGTTGGCGTCATAGAACAAGCAGGACACACACCCAACGGCTACTTCCTCGACAACCTCGCTAAGTACCTACTCCGACAAGCAAACGTCACCACCGACGGCATTGAGTTCGACAGCGAAGCAGGCATGTTCAGCCTCATCGGCACCACCGAAACCCTCCAACCACTCCACACCCAACTCACAGACCTGTTCAACAACACCAACAATCTGCAACAAACCCTCAACCAAGCTACAGCGGCAGGAACAGACTTCGACGACTAACACAGAAGCTTTTGTCCTGACACACTAGAAACCAGCCAGCCGGCTGGAATGGTGCTGCGTATCTTTTACCGCTGCACCTACGACAGTCTCGGCCGACGCGTAGACAAAAGGCACCATCAACCCCCACCACCGACACTGTCGAGAGCCGGGACACTCAAACCCTCTACGGCACACGCACATGGTCTTGCCGGCGTACCAGCTCGTTGTTGTTTGCCAGCCAGTACGAAGATGTTGAATCCGGGTGGGCGTACAACCGCTTCCGCTACTACAACCCCACCCTGGGTGCCTACAACGCCCAGGACCCACTCGGACTTGCCCCACGACTCGCCTCAGCCCAGGGGTATGTCGACCACGCAGCATACTGGGTGGATGTGCTCGGGTTGGCAAGCCACGTAGTCTCTTCAGATGAACTACGAATCGCTGGGGTTCCCGAAGCAGAAATTCCACTCGTACGCGACTGGCTCAATGGCGTACCCACTCCCGATGCTGGGAAAGCCGGAGCAACGCCGTCGCTCTGGAACAGCTCAGACGCTGCCTTTTACACGTATGAAAATCCGATTACTGGACCAACTGCCTACTCTGGCATTACAAATGATCTTGCATCTCGAGCAAACAACCATGCAGATCGATTCAATGCACTAGGCGTTGAATCAAGAATGCATCCTGCATCAGTAGATGCCTCAAAGCTACGCAATGGCGCAGATTCCTTTAACAGACGACAGTGCCGTGCCTTTGAACAGCTCAGCATTGAGCACAATGGGCTTCACAATCTTTCTAATGCTCGAAATGAAATAGGTACCTCTTCTACGAACCGTCAACGGATTAAAAGTGGAGCCCTAACTTGGGCTCAGTATATGGTAGACAACGATGCCATAATCTCTGATGCCTTTTAGGACGCGAGCCATGTCATACCTCTTAGAATCTGCCCCTCAGAACAAAGCAATCCCTGTTAAAGCTCCCATAACTCTCTACCTATACCTAGAAAGGGAGAGACTTTCTGTCTTGCGACATCAGCATGAGTATTTAAAGCAACCTTGCTCCCTAATTTCTATTCCTAAGACAAAACAAAATTTAAAGGCTTTGGGTATACAGAAAGCCAAGCATGAAACTGACCAAGCACAAAATTGGATTATCCCTCCATTCAAGATAAACAACACTGTGTTTTCCACAGGGTCAGCATTTACCTACTTCCCAAACGAGTCAACAGACAAGATCGATGAACTTTCAAACTCGACGGTAGAGCTGGCTGAAGATGAGCAATTTCGACCTGACCTGGGACTTTTCATCCCGTCAATTCTTCATTCAAGCATTCCCGAAAACTGCCCGCCTAAGAAAATCGATAAAAATGATTGGACCCTAAAAAAATGGATTGGTGGTCAATCCTATGAACAGGCAAGATCTAACGAGAGAAACTTAATTGCCGTACCATGGGACATCGTTGGCCTAAGCCAGCTTGACCTCTGGCTTGAGCAATATAGATGCTGGGAGCTCAACCTTCCCATTCCCAAAATCCCCCGTCCAATAAAGAGTTTGAAACTAGCCTCAGCAAGCCCAAATCAAACCCCTCAGGGACTCACTATTCAACATCAAGCCATCGACGAATCTCATGGAGCTTTGGAAGGAGAACATGAACTTCGTCTTGAAATAGTCGAAGGATCAAAAATTGACAGAATCATCGCGAAGCATGGCTTCATCGCGAATGGGTTCTTCCTTGACGGCATTTTCAAGCTTATTTCAGAAGATGAATCCGGCCCTCTTGCATGGAAAAGCTCCCCAGATGGTCAAGGAACCTCATTCATCAGTGATCAGAAGACTATCAGCAGCTTGCTACGGCTCGCAATCGTAAAGCTTTGCAATTTAAACGAGTTGGCATCAATCTTGAAATACGCTAAATCCGTGGGATTTGAACCGGAAGTTTAATAATTAATTCAAGAGTGATTTTCGCGAATTAATAATACATAGACTTCTTATTTTAGTTTTTCTTATTACCCTCCCGAGACGTTCGAAGCGTTCATTCTGAGAAACTTTTTCAACATTCGATAGCTCTTGGACAGGGTCGGAATTTTAGCAACCCACCCCAACCCAAGCCTTTACGAAATGACGCAAGCTTAGGTTAGGCCCAAGATCTATTCCACCAATATGACCGTTTGACAATGTCATATGCATATCGAAGTACTCAGCCCAAATTCGCGCATGAAAACTTCAGAACCTTTACTAGCATTTGTTTATCTATCTAGGGGTCGCAACGCCAAGCGAGGAAGAAATTTCCGTCTTGAGTTTAAATAGATCACAATTATCGGATACTTTGACGACCAGAAGTAAAGCCATTTATCGAAACTCTGTTTGCGGTGATAGATGATAGAATGATTATTATTTCTGTTATTTGCAGGAGCATTTCTCGCGACTTTTCATGTTACACAACCTTCCCCAATGTCCGCTTAAATATCCTGTTCTCATGAAATTGAGACACGAGACAAATCGTTTGGAGTTCTTGGGCTCTTGCGATTATATGGAAAGTCCACCGATCGTGCGAGCATCGACGCATCGTTCCCTTGGTCAGGCAATGCCCTGGTATCAGTAGTCGAGAAGCCTGGTCCTGTTGAGGATGACAACGGAGTTTCCTTTCCCTCACCCTTAGAAGTCAATATTTCCGGTCCATGAGTGTTGAGGTTGGCGCCAAAAGTAGCTCACACGAGCTTCGGATTACGCTAGCGAAAGACTTCTTGCCAAATTCCAACAAACCGACTGAGGCTTTCAAATCCATTTGCCCTTCACGATTGAACGTGGCATCCAATCACCCCTCCAGCAAGCTAACCGGATTCAAACCTTTTAGCCCATTGGGGGGATTCTCTTGGTGATGTCCAATATTCCCTGACATCTTGCAACGCATTGACGCCTCCATGATCGAGATGCACTATCAGTGACACCACTGCTGTTCGCAGGTCAGTATAAGGATTCCGATTAAGGGTGGGCGTACAACCGCTTCCGCTACTACACCCACCATAGGCGGCCACAACGCCCAAGACCCACTCGGACTCGCCTCCGCACAAGGGTACGTCGACCACGCAGCATGCTGGGTCGACGTGCTCGGGCTGGCAGGTAACAACGAAGCACACAATGCCGGAAAAACTGGATCAACTGGGAAGTCAACGGAAAAGAAGTTTTCCAACAAAAGGGAACGCACGTATTTGATCCAGATCAAATGAGAACTAAGCCACTTGAATACCGCAGTGGCCCAAACGACACTGAATGGACAAACGCAGCGGCTACGCGTGAGGAAGGCTACGCACCATTAGACCGAGAACATAACCCTGTCAACCTGCATCATATTGGCCAACAAGATGAATCTACACTGGTAGAACTCCCCCAGAGAAGGCACAATGAGTGTGCTAGGCAATTGCATATATACCACGGCCTCTCAAAGAAGCAATGGCCAAGAGATGTGACGCCTGTGAATCGCCCAGCTTTCGATAAGTGGCAAGATGGCTATTGGAAAACGAGAGGATTGGATTACTAACTAATGCTTACTCCGGAAAACTTTGATGGAAACGAAGGAGTCTTTCTAACACCATATCAGTTCTCTGATGAACAAATAGCTCAAGCTACAGAGGGCTTACCAGAATGGCTTCCGGCTCAGTACAAATGGTTTTTCAAAAATTTTGGCGACTTCAAGACTCCAGGGTTTACACTATACTCCCCACTCTATTCCCCTCAAGAGCTGTATTTTATCAGCACTGGATATCAACGTTTTCAAGAAATCGAACCGCCGCTGACTTCAGATCCAGAGAATTGGATTCCTATCGGACACTACGACGGCTTTTCCTACGCAGTATATCATCGTTTGAATTCAGGTCAGGTTGAGATAGGCTCATACGATTTTGAATCAGGCGTCTATTTCAATGGACCTTTTTCCACGCTTGAGGATTGGATAAACTCATACGCGAAATAGACAAAGATAGCGTTGAAACCCAAGCTATTGAGCCATATTTAACGCTTGTGAAATTTTCCTAAATTCTCACGGTGCATTATCAAACCTTGCATAGCGTCGAACTTAACGAAGTTGGCTTGCATCGGTCGTTCATCCCCTCTACCACGCCGCCAGTGAACAGCCCACCGGCTTTACCTCCTCCGATGAACCAAACACCGGCTACCGCTACACCTACGATGGTTTCGGCCGACGTGTCGCCAAAAGGCACCATCAACACCACCACCGGCGAAGTTATCCACCGTGACGTGTTCACCCACACCGGTAACCAGCTAGCGGCTGTTACCACCACCGATCCGGCACGTGTGGGTGAAGGCTACGTGTGGACTACTGACCCTGCTACTGGCCAGACACACGGCCAGATCGCACTAACCACCAGTGACACCAACGACACTCCGACT
>NZ_JBSQBJ010000027.1:0-16865 GCF_055862885.1 Corynebacterium sp. p3-SID1761
GGGTACGGGCGTGGTGGGGATAAGCAAAACCCGCTGCCAAGGTTTTCCTCAACAGCGGGTGTCTAAATGGTGCCCCAGGTGAGACTCGAACTCACACTGGACGGGTTTTGAATCCGTTGCCTCTGCCAATTGGGCTACTGGGGCGCGAAGTGCTTACCGGTGCATAATACGCCACGGTGCTCGAGCCAACCAAAACCGCCCTCCGTTAAAGTTGATCGCATGGCTAAACTCTTACTCCTCGATGGTCATTCGCTGGCTTTCCGCGCCTTCTATGCGCTGCCCGCCGCCAACTTCTCCACGGTCGGTGGCCAGCACACAAACGCGGTCTATGGCTTCCTGGGCATGTTCCTTACTCTTATGGACAAGGAAAAGCCCACCCATGTCGCCGCCGCTTTTGACCTGTCCGGGCCGACATTCCGCGAGGAATCCTTCCCGGAGTACAAGGCACAGCGTCCGAGTACGCCGCCGGAGTTCAAAGGTCAGATTGAGCTGATCCGCCGCACTCTTGAAGCGTTGGGCGTCACAACCCTCGATAAAGAGTCCTACGAGGCCGACGATATTATTGCCACCTTGGCTACCGAGGGCGCCAAGGAAGGCATGGAGGTACTGATCTGTACTGGCGACCGTGACTCTTTGCAGTTGGTCACTGAGGATGTGACGGTGCTGTACACGCTGAAGGGCGTCTCTAATCTGCACCGCTTTACTCCGCAGGCCGTGGAGGAAAAGTATGGCGTGACCCCCACTCAGTACCCAGATCTCGCGGCGCTGCGCGGCGATACCTCTGACAACATGCCCGGCGTACCTGGAGTCGGCCCGAAGACGGCGCAAAAGTGGATCGCGAAGTACGGCAGTCTGCAGGGCGTGATCGACAATATGGATGACATCGGCGGGAAGGTCGGCGCCAACCTGCGCGAAAACATCGACAATGTGGTGCTCGCGCGCGACATTACGGAAATGGTGCGGGACCTTAAGCTTGTTGATGATTTGGACGCCCTTAGCCCCCGAGATATCGATCCCAACGAAGCGCTGGGCATGTTCGAGGAGCTGCAGTTTGGCACGGGACTTCGCAATAGGACGTTCAAGATCATGGGCGTGGAGTTCGCCGATAGCGCTGCTGTGCCCGTGACAGTGGAGGAACCCAAGGCTGGGAAGTTGGGGGCGTGGCTTAAGAAGCGTGCCCGTGGCACGGTGGTCGATGTTGACGGCGAGCAATTGACTCTGCTGGATCAGGACAACGTTGCAGTGCTCATCGACCTGGCGGACGTGGATCCGAAGGATGAGAAAGCCCTGTCGGAGTGGCTGGCCAATCCGGAGGCCACAAAGTGGCTGCACGATTCCAAGCAAGCCTTCCATACACTCCAAAATCAAGGCTTAAAGCTTGACGGAGTGGAGCATGACACATCGCTTGCGGCTTATTTGCTGCGCCCTGACGTGCGCACTCTCGGTCTTGCGGACGTGGTGCAGCGACACGTGGGGCACGAATTATCTGACAATGCCACCGGCACCGACCGAGCCCAGGCCGTGGCGGAACTGGTGAAGGCCCTCACTCCAGAGATCGAAGAGGCCGGACAGTCCGAGTTGTATTTCGACTTGGAGGTTCCCCTGGCGCTGATTCTGGCGAAGATGGAGCACGCAGGCATTGCTGTGGATGACGCGGCGCTGCAAGAACTCTCCGATGACTACGGCACACGCCTGAACGAGGAGGTCGCCGCAGCCCGCGAACTGGCGGGGGAGCCAGAGCTGAACCTTTCCTCCCCGAAGCAGCTGCAGAAGGTGCTTTTCGAGACCTTCGACCTGCCGAAAACCAAAAAGACCAAGACTGGCTATTCCACCGCTGCTGCCGAGCTGGAAAAGCTTGCGGCACAGTCGAACCACCCATTCCTGGGGCACTTGATGGCCCACCGCGAATACCAAAAGATGAAGTCCACCATCGACGGGCTGATCGAGGCGGTGGGTGACGACGGGCGCATTCACACTACCTTCAATCAAAAGGGTGCGGCGACCGGTCGACTCTCGTCCTCCGACCCGAACCTGCAGAACATCCCCGTGCGCACAGACGCAGGCCGTAAGATCCGTGCCGCATTCCAAGTCGGGGAGGGCTACGAAACATTGCTGACCGCCGACTATTCCCAGATCGAAATGCGCGTCATGGCGCACCTATCCGAAGATGCGGGGCTCATCGAGGCCTATGCCAGCGGTGAGGATCTGCACAACTACGTCGGCTCGCGCGTGTTCGACGTGCCTGTCGATGAGGTCACTCCGGAACTACGCCGCCGCGTCAAGGCGCTGAGTTACGGCCTGGTCTACGGTCTATCCGCTTTCGGCCTTTCCCAGCAGCTGAAAATCAGCGCAGGGGAGGCGAAGAAGATCATGGATAACTACTTCGAGCGATTCGGCGGTGTAAAGCGCTACCTGGATCACGTGGTGGAGGTCGCCAAGCAGACCGGCTATACGGAAACCCTCTACGGGCGCCGTCGGTATCTGCCGGAGCTCAACTCATCGAACCGGGTGGCTCGTGAGAATGCTGAGCGTGCCGCCCTTAACGCACCGATTCAGGGTACGGCGGCGGACATTATCAAGCTGGCTATGCTGCGTGTGGATCGGGAGATTGCACGGCAGCAGCTGAACTCCCGCGTGCTGCTGCAGGTCCACGACGAACTCGTTGTGGAAGTTGCCCCTGGCGAGCTGGAGCAGATGACCGAGCTCGTGGAGCGGGAAATGGATGCAGCCGCCCGGCTGCGCGTGCCTTTGGATGTCTCTGCCGGCACAGGAGAGAACTGGGACCTAGCTGCGCACTAGTTGGCTTCAGCCTTTGCGCCGGCGACCTTCTCGGCTACCAGCATCGCCCCCACGATGGCTGCGCCGAGAACGAACAGCCCGAGGGCTGCGCCCAGGTTCTCGCCGGGTGCCTGCAGGTTGGCGTCGCCATCCTGCCACGGCCATAGCGCACGCAGGGAGCCCAGCATCAGGCCCGTCATTACGAACAAAGTGATGGTGCGGTGGTTGTTAAGCAGGTATTCCAGCAGGCGCACAAAGCACACGATTCCGGTGATCGCGCCCAGGAAGAACACGCCGAGGTAGACCAGGTTCCTATCGTCCACGGCAGCCATAGTCGCGGAGTACAATCCCACTGCCAGCAGGAAGAAAGAACCCGAAACGCCCGGTAGTACCAACGCGCACACTGCGATCGCCGCGGCCACGAACACCCACAAAAGGTTCGGGTCGGACTGCGGCGCGCTGGTTAGGCCGGTCAGGAAGAATGTCGCCACTGCCGCCACAACCATTCCGAGGATCGCCATTGGCAGGCGTCGCCGCACATCCTCCTTATCGGTCATGCCAATCGGGACGGTCAGAGAGATCAGCACCATGCCGAAGAACAGCGCCCGCGCATGGACGGGCTTGTCGGTCACGAAGCTCTCCATTACTCCGGCCAGGGAGAGGACAACGGCGCCCATACCCACCAACATCGGCAGCAATAGCATCCAATCCAAAGCCTTGTACTGGGTAAACGCAGCCTTCCTATCCTTGGGAAGCTGCTTCGTGGCGTCCAAGAACAAGTTCGCCTGGTGTAGGACACGCTCGTACACGCCAGTAACTAGTGCAATTGTTCCGCCCGATACGCCGGGCACCAGCTCGGCCATGCCGATCAAACCGCCACGGACCATGTTCACTAATATTTGTATTGCCTTCATCGCGCACCATCGTACTGGACACCCTCAATAGCTCCCGCCTAACGCGCGGCCAAAACGCCATGTTTGCGCTGTTCACTGTGGTCGTGTAGCGTTATGCGCGTTGTGCGCCCTCTTTTTTAGACTTTGTGACGCCCCAGTGTGAGCGTCCTAGGGGTTCCCGCCAGGTAATTGAGGCTGGTGGGGGCGTCAAAAAGAAGGGTTTGCAGAACTAGAGTAACTGTCCATCTTCTATTTCTATTCGTTCCGAAAGACATTCAACATATGCCCACCAACAACGTCCCTCAGGTAGCCATTAACGACATTGGCTCTGCTGAGGATTTCCTCGCTGCCGTCGACTCCACCATCAAGTACTTCAACGATGGTGACATTGTCGAGGGCACCGTCGTCAAGGTCGATCACGACGAGGTCCTGCTGGACATCGGATACAAGACGGAGGGTGTCATCCCTTCCCGCGAGCTGTCGATCAAGCACGACGTTGACCCGGGTGAGGTTGTTGAGGTCGGCGACGAGATCGACGCTCTGGTTCTCACCAAGGAAGACAAGGAAGGCCGCCTGATCCTGTCCAAGAAGCGTGCACAGTACGAGCGCGCTTGGGGCACGATCGAGGAGCTCAAGAAGAACGAGGAGCCGGTCACCGGTACCGTCATCGAGGTCGTCAAGGGCGGCCTGATCCTGGACATCGGCCTGCGCGGCTTCCTGCCCGCCTCCCTGGT
Source organism: Corynebacterium sp. p3-SID1761 (assembly GCF_055862885.1). Taxonomy (NCBI): domain Bacteria; kingdom Bacillati; phylum Actinomycetota; class Actinomycetes; order Mycobacteriales; family Corynebacteriaceae; genus Corynebacterium; species Corynebacterium sp. p3-SID1761. Next base: position 4,406 of record NZ_JBSQBJ010000027.1, read on the forward strand.
GGAGATGCGTCGTGTTCGCGACCTGCAGCCCTACATCGGCCAGGAGATCGAGGCCAAGATCATCGAGCTGGACAAGCACCGCAACAACGTTGTGCTGTCCCGCCGCGCATGGCTCGAGCAGACCCAGTCCGAGGTTCGCTCCGAGTTCCTGCACCAGCTGCAGAAGGGTCAGGTCCGCAAGGGTGTTGTCTCCTCCATCGTCAACTTCGGCGCCTTCGTCGATCTCGGCGGTGTCGACGGCCTGGTTCACGTCTCCCAGCTGTCCTGGAAGCACATTGACCACCCGTCCGAGGTTGTCGCAGTCGGCGACGAGGTCACCGTCGAGGTTCTGGATGTGGACCTGGATCGCGAGCGCGTGTCCCTGTCCCTGAAGGCAACCCAGGAAGACCCGTGGCGCGTATTTGCACGCACCCACGCTATCGGCCAGATCGTGCCGGGCAAGGTCACCAAGCTGGTTCCGTTCGGCGCATTCGTCCGCGTCGAGGAGGGCATCGAGGGCCTGGTTCACATCTCCGAGCTGGCCGAGCGCCACGTCGAGGTTCCGGATCAGGTTGTAGGCGTTGGCCAGGACGCAATGGTCAAGGTCATCGACATCGACCTGGAGCGTCGCCGCATCTCCCTGTCCCTGAAGCAGGCTGATGAGGACTACACCGAGGAGTTCGACCCGTCCAAGTACGGCATGGCTGACTCCTACGACGAGCAGGGCAACTACATCTTCCCGGAGGGCTTCGACCCGGAGACCAACGAGTGGCTCGAGGGCTACGACGAGCAGCGTCAGGCATGGGAGGCTCGCTACGCAGAGTCCGAGCGTCGCCACCGTCTGCACACCGCTCAGATCGAGCGCAACCGCGCCGCAGCTGCCGAGGCTGCTGCAAACGGCGAGGGTGGCTACTCCTCCGAGACTCAGACCGAGTCTGCACCGGCTTCCTCCGAGGCACCGGCTCAGGACGCTGGCACCCTGGCTTCCGATGAGCAGCTGGCTGCTCTGCGCGAGAAGCTGGCCGGCGGCGAGTAAACCACTCGACACCGTGCTGGCGGGGACCGCTGCTTAACCAGCTAGGTCTGCGCGCTAGGAACGTTGAAAGGCATCCACTTCGGTGGGTGCCTTTTTGTTTTTCGTAGGTGCGCTTTTGGCTAAAGCATCTGAATGACAGTGGCGGCGCCGATCGTAACCACAAGCATGATGGCTGCGATAATTGTCGAGCCCATCAGGATTTTGACGGTTCGCGGTGTCACACTCGGCTGATTTTCACCATGCCGGATAGCTTTGCCCGCGATATCCATGCGCAGCTTGTGCGCCTGCACGGCAGCGCGATGGTCCTTCTTTGCTGGCGTGGCGGTAGACGACGAGGGAGAAGCCGCAGGGGCGCTCTGTCCTACGTCGTGCTGTTGGATAGACATGGGGGCTCCTTTCAGCTTGGCGTCTGCCTTAAAGATATGGCTTCAGCTCTGGTGGGAGTTGGATACGGATCTCTGGTGAATCATTCGCAGGCGGCCTGGGTGCTGGTGCCTTTGGAGCCTTGGGTGCTGGCTTCGCAGGAGGCTTAGAAGGAGGCGGGGCAGTTTCTGTTACCGTCTCTGGCTCCGCAGCTGGGGCCGGCGGGGGAGCTGGCTTGGGAGTTTCAGACTTGGTGCTCGGTGCCGTCACCTCTTCAGGTAGCTCAGGTACTTTGCCCAGTGGTGGTACTTCGTCATTCACAGTCTGCTCTTTGGCATGACCCGGCGATTCGCATGCAGCTAGCGTGCCTGTAAGCGAAATCAAGAGCAGTGCGCTTGCAGTGTGAGTTTTCCTCATTAGCGTGAATACTCCTTGGCCTTTTGGTGCACAGCTTTCAAGAACACTGGGCTGGGGTTGAATTCCGAGACTGCTGTGGTCCATCCTTCTGGGCTTGTGAGGTCTCCCGCGCTACAAGTGATTTTCGCGGTGGTCAGGGCGGCGTCGTCGATGTTGTCCGGATTTGGTGCGTTGCCAGGTTCAGCGGCAGTGCCATATTGTTCCCAGCGCGAAGGCATGAGTTGCATTGGTCCCACCGGGATGTCCTTAGTGGAATCGCCGTCGATGTCTCCTCCGTCGGTATCGGGCACGGAGTTCTTGCCGCCGGCGGCAGGCGCAACGGCGCGTATAGGTTTGGAGGTCACGCCGTCTTCGTCGATGGTGGTGGAGTTTATTTGCCCATGTTGGGTCAGCACATCACCCAAAGCAGCTAGCGTTTGCCAGCCGACGGCGCAGCCTTGTTCCTGTTCCACGTTGTAGGCAGCGTATGCGTATGCCTGCAGCGCGCGCTCGGGGATGTGGTAGGGCTCGGCACGCTCGGTAGCCCACTGTTTCATGGTATCCACTTGGGCGTGTTGTTCCGGCACAGGTGGTTCTAGGCGATCGGCGCAGCTGGAAAGGGTTGTAAAAGTAAGGAACCCGACGCCCAGCGCGGCCACCCCTCGGCCTACGAAGCTGCGTGACGGTGCCACGAATCAAAGTCCTCCGCAACGATTGCTGCTAGTTCCATGTAGGCCTGCTTGGTTTCCTTGCTGATGCGGTCAAGATCAACCGTTGCGCCCTCAGAGAGGTGGCGGTCGAATGGAATGACGTGCACTGCGCGGGTGCGGCTACGGAAGTGTGCAATCAACTGATCCATATCGATCGTCGCATTTTCAGGGTGGGCCGCAGAGACGACCACCACAGAGTTTGCTGCGAGTTGTTCGTAGCCGTGCAGATTGAGCCAGTCCAAAGTGGCGGAGGCTGATTGAGCGCCGTCAAGGGCAGGAGAGGTGACGAGCACCAAGGAATTGGCCAGCTCCAACACGCCGGACATTGCCGAGTGCATCAGCCCTGTTCCGCAGTCGGTGAGCATCACGTTGTAGTGGTGCTGCAGAATGTCGACCGCGTGGCGGTAGTCCTCATCACTGAAGGATTCGGACACGGCGGGATCGCGCTCCGAGCCGATAACTTCCAAGCGAGACTTGGCCTGGGTAGTGAACTGGCGTATGGAGGCGTACTTTGATGTGTCTTCTGCGTTGAGGAGGTCGCGGATCGTTGCCGGACCGGGGGCAGCCACACGCTGTGCTAGGGTGCCGAGGTCCGGGTTGGCATCTATGGCGATGACGCGGTCGTGTCGGATGGAAGAGAAAACGCCACCCAATGCAACGGTGGTGGTGGTTTTGCCCACGCCACCCTTGAGCGACATCACGGCAATGCGGTAGTCGCCGCGCAGCGGTCGGCGGATTTTTTCCAGAAGCTGGTCGTGTTCAAGATCCTGCTGGGAGTCACCGACGTTCCAGTGCCCACCGGTGACATTGTAAAGCATTTTGCGCCATCCACTGCGCGGTGCCTTCTTGACAGCATTGACAAGGTTTGTCTGATCCAGTGCCGGCGGTGGCTTTAGGTCATATTCGGACGGTACATGGTGCTTACCGTGATTTAACGGGGCCTGCTGGGGCTGGGGCTGCTGTGCCTGGGCTTGCTGCGGTTGGGTTTGCGGCGACTGGGCCTGCTGAGGCTGGGCCTGCTGAGGAGCTTCAGATGAAGCGGGAGAGCCTTGCGGGGCAGTGCCCTGCGGCGCTGTTCCTTGGGGAGGCTGAGGATACTCAGGGGAATCAGTAGTCACCTGGTTGGTTTGGTGACCTTCCTGAGGCCTGGATTCGTGAGCTTGCTGAGGCGCCGCAGGGACTTGCTGCTGACCTTCATTGGAAGAAGGGGAGGAAGTAGGAGACTCTGCAGCGGGCGGCTCTTGGGGCTGAGAAGGTTGTTGTGGTGGGGTGGCTGGTTGTGCTGGCGCACCATCACCAGTGAACTGGAGCCAAGAGGGCAGTCCTTCGTGGGATGGCTGGTTGGTTGACACTACGCACTCCTCGTGTACTTCACTCTTTGTTACCGACAACTTCTCTACGTATAACCCGTCCTATACTAATGTGTGTTGTGCAATTTGTGCTGTGTGTCCCCCACAGATGTGTTTGATTTGCTCTAGGCAGAATGGAAGAGATCGCTAGATGAATTCCCCAAAGGTAGCTAACGCTGCACGAAGTGGAGGTTCGGGCTCGCTGGTCTCGGGGCGTAGCGTTTTCGGCAGGGCAGTGTGGGCTTCGCGGGTTGCACAGGCGCGGAGGTCTTCTTTAGTTGACACATCTAGGCCGATGGTTATTGCGGTGGCTTCCATTGACAACCGTATGCTGACTTCGCCTGTGACCGCTTTGGTTTCCATGATTGCCGAAGAGGTTTCTGAACTACCGATGGTAGTTCTGGACGCAGATGTGCAAGCTCAGCCAATGCGAGGACCGTTGGGTGCGTGGGCAGCGGGAGATGTTCTTGGGCTAGCGGCGACGGAACCGCTGGATCTGACCCGCAAGAAAATGGAGAACTTTGCGGATAACTCCGGGGCAGTTCCGCTGTTGACGGCTTCGCAAGGTACTCAGGGGCAGATGGCTGCTGATGTGCTAGATACTGTGGTTAGTCGTGCCCAGCACAGGTGGCCAATTGTTGTGGTGAACTTGCCTTATACATGTGCCGGGGAGACCATTGCCGCGGGCACAGCTATGGCGGATCATGTGCTGTTGGTGGCTGATAGACACCATGAACAGCATGGGTGGCTGTACCAGCCGGGTCACCACCTGACGGAGCTGGCACAGTCCAATAAGGTGACTGTTGTCAAGGTGGGGGCAGCTGCTCTGGATTTGCCGCAAGATACGGTGGTTCTGCCGAGTGTAGACGCTCATTCGACGAGCAGATCGAAGATCGTTCCATCGACAAACCCAGAGGACGTGTCGATGTATCACCGTTTGCTGTCGAGGGTTTTCGGTAGTTGAGGACTCCTACACACTGTGAAGAGTCCTGGGTTTATTTCCTACCTCTGCCAGGGAAGGATTGAACCATGCCTTGAAGGTATTCCGTTTTATGTTCGACGCCCCAACGCACTCCGCATGGAACGTCGCTACGCACCCTAGGGATTCATCGAATATGTTTAGACATGGTCTCTTGCGGATCAACAACCACTGAGCTTAGGCTCACTAGGAAGTAGAACAAATTTTCTTCGTCTAAATTAGACGGATCTATACAACAGGCAGCCTCTGCGAGAGAAGATATTTTTCCGTAATCGATAATTAAATCGTGGGGGTCTCGATTTATTTGTGCTTCATAGGTTTTTTCGTCGGTTATCTCAAGCCAATGCTCCGCTAGTTCGTTAATTTGAAAATAGTCGGCATTCTGCAGCCCTTCAAGGAGTTTTGGGGGGATATTTCCAAGGAATGGTGCTGACACCTCGAGGAATGTTTTAGCCAATACGTCTAATATCGATGATTTGTTCTTCAAACCCAGAGTTCTATCAATTATTGGGTCAAATTTCTGGTGGTAGTTGGAGAATGCTGTCAATTTTTCTTACTTACCTGATGTGGGGCTAGATGGGCCTCCTTCTACAGATGGAGTTACACCCAGCTTGACGTTTGCGAATTCTGGATCATTGTCCAGAATAGTCTGTGGGCCTCGACGCAATCTTGCGGTACCGTCAGCACGAGTAGGCTCACTCGATCTGACTACGGGGTATGCAGTACTCCCTCAGCGTCCCTTCCGTGCCCCATGGAAATGGCTATTCTACCTTGCTCACCTGGCTTCATTGCTGCAGCTAGTTTGTTAGTTTGCCGTTGGAGGGGATCAGCTGAGTTCTGAATTGCCTTTGTATGGGCAGACGATCCCATCAACCCAAATTGTCCCGTCGGTGGTGGTCGCCTAATTAGATTTTTCGGCGCTATGTGCACTATGTGGGATGCATGCTATGAGATATCTAGTTTGCTCCAGCCTGTGGTGGAGTGGTCAGTGGAAGTCATCCAGGTGGACAGTTCTCGGATGAGACTCCGGGCGTCGTTCCTCATGCACCAATAATGGTGTTGAGCATCGCCGAGGCGCATCTCTACACGGTAGTTGTTGTCGGCTGGGCTGAAGTAGCACTGGATATAGTGCTGGTCCTTGGTGTTGTCGCTAATGATTAGGAAGTCTCGCGGATCGGTTCCGATATTGAGGTTTGCTAGTGAGCGGGCATTGGTGGTGATGTGGTCGATCCAGGAAGGGATGCTGCGAAGACTAGCCCACGGGGCGTAAAACTGGGACGTTTCGGTGGTGTACTGTGAGTTTTCGTCACCGAAGGTCCATACCAGTTGATTGTTTTCGAGGATGGTCAGCGTGGTGAAGTAGGAAAGGACGGGGCTGATGAGCTGGAGTAGTTGGGGGATGTGTTCGTTGTTGTCTCTGATGGCGATGCATTCTGCACCGGTGAGTTCCACGGGGATCTTGTGGGGTGACAATGTGTTGGTGAGATACTGCTGGAGCTGACGTGTATGCGTCGAGGTGTGTTTGTCTGCTCGACTGGCGGCAGTCACGAGGCTATAAGTATCCTCCGGCTCGGTTGGAGTGGTGGGGAGGTGGATGATAATTCGTTCCGTACTCATTATGACCTGTCACTTTTCGAGATTGCGTTGCGGAGGTACCGCTTACGTAGAAGAAATATGAGTCATAGCGTTGGGAGATTCAGTTTCCCATTTGAGAATAGTATTGTTCCCATTCTTCTAGTGTTGGCTCTCGGTTCGTGACCAGGAAATATCTCGCATCGCTTGGTGGAGCGGAAGCCATGGTGACGTCAAGTCCGTTTTCTTCGAGGTAATCTAAGATTCGCTGCTCGTTCATTTCCTTTGCCCTCATTGGAAAATCGGATGCCATGGAATCCTCAGCGGTCTTTCTTCCAAGCCATTGTTGCCGGTAGGAGCGTGTCATCGCATTTAACTCGTTCGAGTAGGTGATGAGTCCCCATTGTTGGGATGCTTCGGTCTTCGTAATTTCCATCCCCAGAGGTGGACGTTCGAGATCTTTCCAGGTGTGAATTAAGAGCTGAAATAGACGATCCGACTCGTCAAGTGAATAGCTAACTGCAGTTATGCCGTTTCGTTCCTGGAAAATCCAAACTCGATCGAGATTTGACAATGGCTCAGTGGGCTTCTCGATTTCATCGAAGTTAAGGAAAAAAGGATCAAAGTCGCTTTTGACCGTTTCGATGGCAGTATCAATATCTTGCCAGAAAAATGCGGTGGGTTGGTTATATGCAATTTCAAAAGTCAAATCTATCCGCCTTGAATGAGGGTGATATTGCCAAATGGATCGTTCATCGCTATTCGTGATTCGTGCCCTAATCTACGAGCAGAGGGAAAGCGATCCCATTCTACGTAATATCTTTGATTGTTTAGGGTGTATTGGAGGTCAGGACGATTCTGTCCGACATCGTATCCTGCCTCCTATCGGCTTGAAAGTACTGTCGCACCATCGACCAGGATCGGTGGCGTGAGGTTTCTTGTGAGCAACGGAGCCTACGAGCCCGAAAATATCCACCCAGAATGCTGCGTGGTCGTCATACCCTTGTGCTGAGGCGAGTCGTGGGGCGAGTCCGAGTGGGTCTTGGGCGTTGTAGGCGCCTAGGGTGGGGTTGTAGTAGCGGAAGCGATTGTACGTCCACGCGGATTCAGCATCCTCATACTGACCGACAAACAACAACCGACTGGTGCGTCGACCCGCCCACGTGCGCTTGCCATACAAGGCTTGGGTTGCGTGTCCCTCCACGGGTTCCGGTGGTGGTGTTGATCAGTTCCTGTGGCGCACCTGCCAGGTCACACCAGGTCACCCGCCAGGGGATAGAACGTTCCATCACCTTGGGGTTGGGAGCAACTGGCGGCAGGGGTGAAGCGTTCTGGGCATTGTGCCAATCATTCCTTAGCAGAAGTAGGAACCATACCCAGTTCGCGTCATAGGTGTAGGTGGTTCGCCCCATATGTGTTGTCTTGGTGCCCGCGAAGATCATGCTGCCATCACAAGTAATTGCGGTATTTTCCGGCTTTGGATTCTTCTTGCTTGCCGATGACGCGGTGAGCCTGCGTCCCTTTCTACCGTGTGCTGCGCGTTGTTGCGAGAAGCGCTGGGGTGGCGTTGTCTACTCTCGGCGACGTTGATCCACTTGAGCAAATCCACAGCGTTTGCGTTGATTTCGCCGTGTATCGCGAAAAAGTTGTGGCTTGGTTGAAGGAATAGCCGAATTTTCGCAAGGTTTGCTTCCGGTCGGGTTGGATTGTAAGGGTGTCTTAGTCTCGTTGTGGGTGACCAACTTGGTCGATACATCGAATTCTCGCCGCTAGCGGCGGGCTTTTATCAGCGCTGTGTCCAATTGTTCCCGGGCAGGCCGTGGCCAGCGCGTTTGTTGCTTGACGATGCCCCATTGTCTTTACCGTCCTATGGCCCAGTGTTCTATCTCCAAAGTAAACAGAACCAAACCGCTTTTGAGTGGCAGTTAGATGATCGGTGAGTGTGAATTGTCGAGCCAGGCCACGATGTGGTTTTCGGCTTGTTTCGCGGACGGTAGTTTGTCGAGGTGGCGGTCTCCGTTGCGGTTCGTGAGAAGAAGCGGGAAGTAGTTTCCCTTGGCATTGAACTTGACCTGGAGGGTCTCGCCGTGCGAATTCTGGTACGTAACGAAGCCAGCGGACGAAGTTTCCGACAAGTGAGTCAGCCACTTGGGTACGGCTTTGGCAGAGGCGTAACGTTGCTCGCCCAATACGGTAGACGAGGTGGAGATGTCAGTGGTTTCGTCGCCTTCCAAGATCGGAATGCCCAAATGCGGGACCGAAATGGCGATGCCCTGGTGGAGGCCGAGCTCTGAAAGTTTTCGGGCGTCGTTCGAGAGATTTTCCGTGGGAATGTCGATTTTGGCTTGCCCGGGAGCTGGTGGTTCAACCTGCGCCAACTGCGCAATTGCCTCGAGTGCCGCCATAGACTGAGGTGTATCTTCGAGGGCGGTGATGGCCAAGTTGAGAGACTCGCGCTGCGACGTACTCGCCGTGTACAACTCGAGCGAGTCGGACTGATTCACTGAATCCAGCAGGATGCCGAGTATTTCGCCTTGGTAGGCGTAGATGGCCTCATCGATGGCGGTGGTGTCATGAATATTGCTCAGCAGATGGTGGAGGTGCTCGGCGGCATCCGAGTCCATGGATTGGTCGTAAACTTTCGCATACAGTTGTCCGATGAGCAGCAGTGCGGAATCGCTATGCATAGTCTTTCGCTCCGTAAAAGTCGAAGGGGTACGGGTGGCTGGTCTTCCCGGCGAGGGGGTTTCGATCCTTTGGAGCGGAAAGCCATCCGGTGATGGCGCTGAGCACTTCGGCAGGCAGGCGCATTTCTTCCCCTTCTGCTGCGGCGAACCTGTAGCTGAGGGCGCCGGTTTTGTCAGCGTTTCCGTCAAGTCGCTCGGCCAGCTCGAATATTGTCAGCGCAGTGATATCTGCGACGAATCTGGTTGCTTCATCAGATGACAGGGGCCCTGTTTCCTGGATTCGAGTGTGAAGCTGTTCAATGGTTGGCGTGACGACGTCTTCGAGATCCGATTGAAATTGCGTCAGCTGTTCGTTGGTGGGCTGCATTAACACTCTTATAACATTCCAGGGTTCCACGGGATATTTGTAGGTTGAGGCAAGCCTTGTTGCTTTAGTTTCTCGATACCATAATCGGTTAGTGCATCTGCTTCAGATTGGCTGAATCAGACCGAGGTGTGTGCCTCTACCTTGATGGCTCTCACGTCGTTCCAAGTATAGGTATCGACGTCAGGATCGAAATTCTTGGCAAAATCATCATATCCGCGTCGTTGTGCTGCAGTGATCTCTTTGTGAAGCGCAGATCCGGTTGCGGGATTGTTTGAATTCTTAAGTTCATTAATTGGGACTGTAGGAGCATCCAGCGAATATTGTCGTGCCAATGGAGCATTATTGTAGTTGGCCTTCGCCGGAATATGATGTCCGCCGACTGGCGTGGAACCATAGCGTTTGACGGGAATTCCCTCGACAAATTCTGGGCACGACTCTAAGCCTAGGAAATCCACCCAGAATGCTGCGTGGTCGACATACCCTTATGCGGATGCCAACCTAGGGGCAAGGCCTAGTGGGTCTTGGGCGTTATAGGCACCCAAGGTGGGACTGTGTTAGCGGAAGCGGTTGTACGCCCACCCGGATTCAGCGTCCTCGTACTGACCGGCAAACAACAATGGGCTGGCGCAGCGACCATGCCACGTGCGTTTGCTGTACAGGGTTTGGGTGGCCCGGCCTTCCGCTGTGCCGCTGGTGGGTGTTGATGGTGCCTTTGGCTACACGTCAGCTAGGTGCGTCACAGGTGTAGCGGTAGCCAACACTTGGAGTATCGGAACGGTTTAACCCGATCGGTTGATCAATGTTGGCGTACTAGACGTGACGGACGAAGGAAGTTAACTATTTCCTTTTTTGTTCGACGCCCAGCGTACCCTGTATAAAAGCGCCACTTCATCCCGAGGGAAACCGCATCTAAGTGGGGTTTGCTTTCGACTTCTTTGTGCTGAGAACGGGAAAGTCAGAGTGATGTGCTTGTAAGTCTATTTAGCTAATTAACTTATCGGATAGTTAGCTGTTCAAAGTAGTAGAAATTGTGTGGCATTTTGTCAAGTTTGCCCATATGCTTAAAAAGCGTAACCCAAATAGAACCTTTCAAGCCAATCTAGTACTGTCCTTGTGGCCAGGTCTATAGATTCTATTCTTTTAAGTTCCTTTTCGTTCGCTGACGCGCTAAGGATCGCAAAGTAGCGCCCATTCTTTATAAATTTAACTTGCAACCTCTCGCCATGTGGAGATTCATAGGACAAAAAGCTAGACAATCCCTCCGTCTTTGGGTTGGATAAATGCTCCAACCATTTCGGAACTGCTCGTTTGGAGGCAAAGTCCAGCACCCCAAAAAGAGTAGTGTTAGTCTGAACATTCTTTGACTCGTCTCCTTCAATAAAAGGAATGAAGAGGTCTTTACATTCAATCGCTAGTCCACTACCAGCCCCTACCGTGCAAAGAAATATACCATCGAGTCCAATATTTGAAGAATATACTCTCAGGGTGTCGTTGGAGACAATAGCTACTTTACTCTGGAAATGGTCTATGATTTGGTTTTTTGCGGCTACTGATTTAGCGCTCTTTGTTATGTCACGAATATCGATTGATACCCAATCGTCATGAGCTTCTTGATTGGAGACCAAGTCAAAAAATTCACTCTTTTGAATGTGGTTAATCAGTAGCTTTGTAACTTCAGAGCTTAGTGAATAGAGATGTTTTTGAACTTCTGCACTTGAGCTGGAACCAAGGATTGAATTAGTGAGAGATCGAAACGAGTCCGTTTCTAGTGCTTGGTCGTAAACTTGTGCGTACAGTTCGGCAACTATATCGAGTTCAATTGGACTATTCATTGTGATTCATTCCGTAAACGTTAAAATGATAGTTTTTGGTTACCTTTCCGTGAAGAGGATTCGTTGATCTTGGGGCCATAAGCCAGCCAGCGACAGAATCTACAACATTATCGGGCAAAGAAGATTCATTATTCTTGGTAATATGATATGTTACCGCATTCTGCAGTTGCTCATTCGCTGCAAGCTGAGCGGCGAGCTCGATCAAGATTAACGTAACTGCATACGATGCAATTTCAATGGCTTCGTCTGAAGTAAGATCTTTTTCCAAATTCGCAATCTTTTTCTCTACTTGCGGCCAGACTACCTCTGGCACAGTTTGCTGGAGTTGTTTCAGATCTTCATTCGTAATTTCCATTTTTCCTTCTAGATTAGACCTGGGTTCCAAGGGATATTGGTCGGGTTGGTCACTCCTTGGGCTTTAAGCTGATCAATTCCAAAGTCGACGTAGGCCTACTCTGTTTCAGTGCTAAATCCCACAGATTTTTGCGCCTCGATCTCGATTTCTCTTACTTGGTCCCACGTGTAGACGTCTGTCTCTGGATCGAAGGTGGATGCAAATTCATTATACTTGTTCTGTTGAGCGGCTGTAATCTTACGATGGAACAGGTTGCCGGTTGCTGGATTGTTTGAATTCGAAAGCTCGCTTGTTGGAATCGCCGGCGCATCTCTTTGATGAGCAGCTCTATTGACTGTGTGATTGTAGTTTTGCTTTGCCCGAATATGGTGCCCACCTACAGGCGCGCTTCCATATCGTTTCATCGTTGTTCTTTGGACGGTCTGAGGCAATCCCACCTTTTCTGACTTGCTTCAGAAATATGGCTAGATGCTCCCTGCAACCCGAGCGCGTCCACTCAGTATGCTGCGTGGTCGACGTACCCTTGTGCTGATGCGAGTCGTGGGGCGAGTCCGAGTGGGTCTTGGGCGTTATAGGCACCCAAGGTGGGGTTGTAGTAGCGGGAGCGGTTGTACGCCCACCCGGATTCCACATCCTCGTACTGGCCAGCAAACAACAGCGGGCTGGTACACCGACCAGACCACGTGCGCTTGCCGTACAGGGTTTGCATGGCCCGGCCTTCTACGGTTCCGGTGGTGGTGTTGATCAGTTCCTGTGGCGCTCCTGCTAGGTCGCACACTAGGGCGTAGAACGTTGCATCAACTCGGGCCTGGGACCACGTGGCGGCGGGGTTAGT
>NZ_JBSQBJ010000028.1:0-16326 GCF_055862885.1 Corynebacterium sp. p3-SID1761
GGTTACACGCTCGGTCTGGGTCATGGTGACTCCTCACTTATTGGTCGATCTACCTATTCAAAGGTCTCTACTCACAAAGACTAGGTGACTTCCCTCACCATGGGCACGAAGTTGGTTATAGATCGCACTTTTCTCACCCCCACAGACGGGGACTTTCGGGCATGACTATTTCTCTTTTTCTTTTTGACGCCGCGTCTCATCCCGTGGCGCACCACACCTATAAGTCCAGCAAGAGAGCCAGATCACGTTCTAACCCTGGGGCGTCATTAAGAAACAGGAGGGAGAAAAACTTCACAAAATTAACAAAAAGAGTCACCACCCCCACACATAAATATCCGCCTGACCGGCATTGACGCGGTTATTTGGGTTGGTACTCTCATAGGCAGAGACACGAAACGCAGACTTCACCTAACGGTGACGTTAGGCCTCCGAGTGTGCGAATCGCTGTCCCCCCGCCAGGAACCCCCGGGCAGGGACCAAGACATAACTCTCCCCTTAATTAGTAAGGAAGTGACCCCTACATGTCGAACGTCGGCAAGGCACGTACCGCTGAAGAAATCCAGAAGGACTGGGACGAGAACCCCCGTTGGGCTAACGTCGAGCGCGATTACACCGCAGAGCAGGTCGCTGAGCTGCAGGGCACCGTTGTTGAAGAGCACACCCTGGCACGCCGCGGCGCTGAGATCCTGTGGGAAGCAGTCAACAAGGATGACGATTCCTACATCAACGCTCTGGGCGCACTGACCGGCAACCAGGCTGTTCAGCAGGTCCGCGCAGGCCTGAAGGCTGTTTACCTGTCCGGTTGGCAGGTCGCTGGTGACGCCAACCTGTCCGGCCACACCTACCCCGACCAGTCCCTGTACCCGGCTAACTCCGTTCCGTCTGTTGTTCAGCGCATCAACAACGCGCTGTCCCGCGCTGACGAGATCGCTCGCGTTGAGGGCGACACCTCCGTTGACAACTGGCTGGTTCCGATCGTTGCCGACGGCGAAGCTGGCTTCGGTGGCGCACTGAACGTTTACGAGCTGCAGAAGGCCATGATCAAGGCCGGCGCTGCAGGTACCCACTGGGAGGACCAGCTGGCCTCCGAGAAGAAGTGTGGCCACCTGGGCGGCAAGGTTCTGATCCCGACCCAGCAGCACATCCGTACCCTGAACTCCGCACGTCTAGCAGCTGACGTTGCCAACACCCCGACCCTGGTTGTTGCTCGTACTGACGCTGAGGCCGCTACCCTGCTGACCTCCGACGTTGACGACCGCGACAAGCCGTTCCTGACCGGCGGCCGCACCGCTGAGGGCTTCTACAACGTCCAGAACGGCATCGAGCCTTGCATCGCCCGTGCGAAGGCATACGCTCCGTACGCCGACCTGATCTGGATGGAGACCGGCACCCCGGATCTGGAGCTGGCTAAGAAGTTCGCTGAGTCTGTTCGCTCCGAGTTCCCGGATCAGCTGCTGGCTTACAACTGCTCCCCGTCCTTCAACTGGTCTGCACACCTGGACGACGACACCATCGCCAAGTTCCAGAACGAGCTGGGCGCAATGGGCTTCAAGTTCCAGTTCATCACCCTGGCTGGCTTCCACGCTCTGAACCACTCCATGTTCGACCTGGCTTACGGCTACGCCCGCAACCAGATGTCCGCATTCGTGGAGCTGCAGAACCGCGAGTTCGCTTCCGCCAAGGAGCGCGGCTTCACCGCTGTGAAGCACCAGCGCGAGGTCGGTGCAGGCTACTTCGACAAGATCGCCACCACCGTCGACCCGAACTCCTCCACCACCGCTCTGAAGGGCTCCACCGAGGAGGGCCAGTTCCACTAAGCCGCTTGCTCTCCAAGCGCTAGGAACTAGCTGCGCGGGCTTCTAGGCCTGTGACATGCTCAAACCCCGGTCAGCACGCAAGTGCTGGCCGGGGTTTCTTGTTCCAATCTAACTCGCATACTCACCTGGGCGTCTTACTTGAGACCCAGACCAGGCCGCGGGGAATATACTGGTGAACACCATGGCCAAACGGACTGAACCAACACGAGGATCACAAAACAGAGGCGGCGGAAACTCCACCGCCGAGACAGGCGCAGAGCGCCCCTTTGTTGGTTCCCGCCTCCGCCAACTGCGCAAGGAACGCGGAATCTCCCAGGCACGCCTAGCCGAGATCCTGGACCTCTCCGCCAGCTACGTAAACCAGATCGAGCACGACGGACGCCCGCTAACCACCGCCGTGTTGGAGCGCATCACCGCTGCGTTCGGCATCGACCCAACCTTCTTCGCAGATCAAGATTCCACCCGCCTCCTTGCGGAAATCCAAGATGTCACCCTCGATCCGGAAATCAGCCCCACCCCGGCGGACGTCACCGAACTAGCCGCGCTTGTAAAAAACCACCCAGATCTCGCGCGTGCCTTCGTGGACCTCCACTCCCGCTACCGGAACGTCTCGGATACCCTCTCGCTGCTCACAGAGGAGCGTGTGCAGGGATCCGCCATCCTTTCCATCACTCCCAAGGGTGAACTCTTCGGGCGGGCCTCCGGGCCGGAAGCGTTCTCTATGCCACACGATGAAGTCCGCGACTTCTTCTACGCCAGGCAGAACTACATCGATGTTCTCGATGTGGCGGCGGAAAAGTTGGCGTCCAAAATAAACATCGGGGCGAACCAGATACACCACACCGAACAGATCATCGCCGAGCGCCTACAACAGGTACACCAAGTACAGGTGATTTACTCGCGAGACCTGGGCGACACGCAGCACAAGTTCGACCCGCAGAAAAAGACACTCCACGTGTCGTCGAAGATGCGCCCCGGGCAGATCGCGTTCCGGCTGGCCACAGAGTTGGCCTATCTGGAAGCGGGCACAACGATCGACTCGCTAGTGGAGCTGGGACATTTCCAATCCGAAGAATCCCGCGCGCTGGCGCGCCGTGGCTTAGCTAGCTATTACGCCGCCGCACTTCTGCTGCCCTACCGGCAGTTCCACAGCTCGGCCGAAGAATCGCGTTACGACCTCGAATTCCTCATGCGCGAATACGGCGTGGGCTACGAGACCGTCTGCCACCGCCTTTCCAGCCTGCAGCGCCCCAGCCTGCGCGGTGTGCCCTGGACTTTTGTGCGCGTGGACCGTGCGGGCAACATGTCCAAGCGACAGTCAGCGACAGGCCTGCACCTGTCGAACTCGGGTGGCACGTGCCCACTGTGGAATGTGTACGAGACGTTTAGCTACCCCGGCAAGATCATGCGGCAGATCGCGCAGATGCCCGACGGGCGGACCTATCTGTGGATCGCCCGCACCGTGAACCACCACCGCGCGGCCTGGGGGCAGCCGGGAAAGATGTTCGCCATCGGTTTGGGCTGCGAGCTGCGGCACGCCGACCGCACGGTGTATTCGGATGGGTTGGATCTGAAAGATACGTCCGCGGCAGTGCCGATCGGCTCCGGCTGCCGACTGTGTCCGCGCGATAACTGCCCGCAGCGCGCGTTTCCACCGATCCACCGCTCGTTGGAGATCGACCCGCACCGTTCGAGCGTGTCGCCGTACTAGCTCGTGCCCCTACAGCGCTAGTCGCCGTCGAAAAGCCCGACGATCTGCCTGCGCTGCAGTTCGCGGCGGTTATATGTGGCCTCGCGTACCGATTCGTCAGTATCAAAGCTCGAGCCGAGTGCTCCGCCGAGGGTACCTAGTGACGCCGCAAACCATGCCAGCGTCAAATAATCCAGCGGCGTGATAGTGGAGTTCACCTTGTTTTCAAAGAAGGGCACCGGCACAACCGCGGCGCTGACCAGCAGCATCGTCAGGTAGATCAGGGCATAGACGCCGGTAGCGGAGATCAGCACCGTGCCGATGGTGGCCAGGTTATCCATCCGGGCGCGCCACCACTCGACGCTGTCGGAGGAAGCCGGTGTGGAGGTTGCATCGGCGCCGACGCTCAACACGGACGGTTCCGCCTTACGGCTATATCCCCCATTCCACAGGCCGTTCTTGTAGATCAACCAGAAGGTCAGGAGAGTAATGGAAAGGATGGTGATCATGATCTGCCGCCACGGGCTGATCAAGTAGGACATCTCCCACACAGAACCATAGAAGATGCCGAAGCCGCCTGTGGCCACGCCCGTGGCCAGGCAGCTGGAGAGCACCTTGAGCAACTGGCCGGGACGGTTGCCGCGGATCATTCCCAACAGCAGGCGCAGGGTGCGCCCACGGCCTTCGAGTACGCGGGTGGTATCGGCCTCTACGTCGCCGCCCTCGATCTCGTCTACGCCCTTTTCGCGCTGGCCAGCTCCGGCGTGCTTGCCGCAGACCAGGCGCGACAGCTCCTGCCACAGTCCTTCTTTGGCTCGCAACAGGCCAAAGGCAGGCAGGCACAACATGGTGGCCTTGCCCTGCTCGACGGTCTGGCTGATTACCGGCCTGCGGGTGGTCAGCGGCAGGTCGGTGACGTACACCAGCCGATCCCAGCCGTAGTCGCGTAGGATTCCGGGGGCAGTGTCGGCGAGGCGGACGTTGCCGAACTCGTCCATCGGCAGCGTTCCGGTGCGGAATTCGAGGATGGGTTTGGTCCCGGAGACGTGATTCTCCGAGGCCTTAGCGAGCTGTTGGAGCATGGCGCGCACGCGCACCGCTGGCAGTCCTCGGTCTGCCAGCAAGCCAATCTTCTCTGGCAAGTCTGGGCACCAATCGTGGCAGGGGAAGGATTTGCCCGAAATCCTACTCCACCTGCACCTAACCAGGGAAATACTGACCGATCGAACCTTCTTAGAGGTTGATCATGTGCCCGCCGGCGATGCCGTGGGCGGCTTCCTTCATTGCCTCCGACAGGGTCGGGTGCGTGTGAACGTTGCGGGAAATCTCCTCAGCCGTCAGGTCGAAGCGCTGTGCCAGAGTCAGCTCCGGCAGCAGCTCAGAGACATCCGGGCCGACCATGTGAGCACCTAGCAGTTCGCCGTACTCAGCGTCTGCCACCAGCTTCACGAAGCCCACGCCGTGGCCCAGGCCCTGTGCCTTGCCGTTTGCGGTGTAAGGGAAGGTAGCGACCTTCACCTCACGGCCTTCCTCCTCTGCCTGCTTCTTGGCAGCTTCCTCGGTGTAACCGAAGGAAGCAACCTGCGGGAAGCAGAAGGTGGCGCGCGGCATCATCATGTAGTCGCCCAGTAGCTCGGTCTCTTCGCCGGCGATAACCTCAGCCGCAACCACACCCTGCGCCTCTGCGACGTGAGCCAGCTGCAGCTTGGCGGTGACGTCACCGATGGCGTAGATGTGCGGAACGCTGGTGCGCATTTCGTCGTCGATGTCGATAGCACCGCGCTCGGTCAGCTTCACGCCAGTGTTCTCCAGGCCGTAACCCTCCACGCGCGGTGCAAAGCCGATAGAGACCATCACGCGGTCGGCCTTCAGGGTCTCGGACTTGGAGCCATCGGCGGATTCGATGTCCACCTCAACGCCCTTGCCTTCGCCCAGGTCGCGAACGGCGGTAGTCTTGTGCCCGGTCTTCAGAGTTACGCCCAGCTTCTTGTACTGCTTGGTGATCTCCTTGGAGACGTCCTTATCCTCGTTCGGCAGGACGCGGTCCATGAACTCGACCACGGTGATGTCCACACCGAAGTTGGACAGCACGTAGGCGAACTCCATGCCGATAGCTCCCGCGCCGATGACAACCATGGAGTCCGGCTTGTTCTCGTCCAGGATCTGCTCTTCGAAGGAGACGATGTTGCCGCCCAGCTCTACGCCCGGCAGGGACTTCACAACGGAGCCGGTAGCGATGATGCAGTTGTCGAAAGTAATGGTCTTTCCGGCGTCGTCACCATCGGAAACCTCGATGGTCTTATCGTCGACGAAGTTGCCGCGACCGTGGATCTCCTGAATCTTGTTCTTCTTCATCAGGTAGTGCACACCCTTGACGATGTTGCCCGAGACCTTGCGGGAACGCTGGTGTGCCACCTTGAAGTCCATCGAGATGTTATCGCCAGTGATGCCGTAGGTCTTGGCTTCCTTGGTGATGGTGTGCGCGAGTTCAGCGTTGCGGATCAGCGCCTTTGAGGGGATGCAGCCCACGTTGAGGCATACGCCACCCCAGTACTGCTTTTCGATAACGGCGGTCTTCAGACCCAATTGAGCGGCGCGAATCGCCGCCACGTATCCGCCAGGGCCTGCTCCGAGTACTACTACGTCAAAATGTTCTTTAGCCACAAGATCCAAGGGTACTTAATCTTCTTTATTTATGTGACGCCCACACGCCTCCCATAGCACACACCCCGACTCAAGACTTAACTCCCGCCTCGCTAGCCACATGAGCAACACCCCCGTTTTGGGCTCCCCATAAAAACTAATTAGCTCCTCGGGTTCCCATTGCTCACTAAGGTTAGGTAAAGTCCCCTATGACCTGAGAGGTTTCTAGCAACTGCCTACGAATCTCTCAATCTTTCAACTGATCATCCACGCATCGGATCTTGAGTTTCTGACGTTTCCCCGGGCGTGGCCCCACAGAAGGATCAACTAAATGAAGCGAAGCATCGCCCGCACCCTTGCTGCCGTCACGGCCGCAATCGCACCTTTCGCCACGGTTGCAGTCACTGCTCCGGCCACCCAGGCCGCTACCGTTACTGCAGCACAGAAGGCGGCAGGTATCGCCCCAGCAGAGCTGAAGATGAACACCAGCACTCCAGACCAGCCTTCAGAGGCTACTGCATGGCGCGGAATCATCTCGTCCCTGCGAGCCAAGGGCTTTGACAATGTGCAGGAAGTCTCCGCTTACTCTCCCTCCATGAAGCGCCACGTCCCGCTGGTTGTTATCCAGCCCCGTGATGTAAAGAAGCGCGACAATGCGCCGACCCTGTACATGCTGAACGGCGCTGACGGTGGCGAGGGTATCGCTAACTGGATCCGCCAGACCGACATCGTGACCTACTACGGCGGCAACGATGACGCTAACAAGGGCACCGTCAGCCCCGGTATCGGCGCCAACATCGTAATCCCCATGTCCGGCGCTTACTCCTACTACACCGACTGGATCACCGAGCCGAACACTCCCTACATCAAGGGCCCGCAGAAGTGGGAGACCTTCCTGACCCGCGAGCTGCCGCAGGCCATCGAGCCGGCTCTGAAGGCTAACGACAAGCGCGCTATCGCTGGTATGTCCATGACCGGCACCACCTCCCTGCTATTCGCCGAGCACCACCCGGGCTTCTACGACTCCGTCGGCTCCTTCTCCGGTTGCGCTGCAACCACCACGGGTCTGACTCCGAAGTTTATCGACCTGGTGCTGAACCGTGGCGGTACGGACTTCACGAAGATGTGGGGTCCGGTCAACGGCAAGGTTGCTCGCAACAACGATGCTCTGATCAACGCTGAGAAGCTGCGCGGTCAGAAGAACATCTACGTCTCCACTAGCTCCGGCTTCCCGGGCGAGCACGATATGCCCTGGTCGAAGCGCGTTAACGGCCAACCTTCCGCCGCTGCACAGGTGATCTTCGAAGGCTCCGTCATCGAGGGCGCCACCAACGCCTGCACCCGCGATCTGGCTCGCAAGACCAATTCGCTGAACATCCCGGTGACCTACAACTTCCGTCCGGCGGGCACGCACCAGTGGGGCTACTGGCAGGACGACCTGCGCGGCTACTGGGACCACCTGGTTGCTGGCCTGGGCACTGGTGTCAAGCGTCCGCCGCTGAAGCCGACCGAGCCGATTTCCCCGCAGGATTACTGGGCAGGTTCCACCTCCGGTTCCTAAACGCCTAGCACAAACCCTTGAACAGCTAGAACACCACATCCCCCGCCACAGACTACCTCCGTGGCGGGGGTTGTCCTATGCAGAGAGTAGTGTGCCTTACATGACTCAAACGCAACAGCAGCCCCGCCCTTTCCGCAGTTCCCCTATCGCTGGAGCTCGGGATGCGTACACGGGTGTGGACTTCAACCTCGGTTTCCACGTGCTGAGCTACGACTTGCAACTGAATTACAACGTCGAGCCCAACCACCTCAACGGTGTCGCTCTCCTATCAGTTGAAAACTACCGGCCGCTGAAGTCGATGACGTTGGACTTGGCTAATAGTCTGGCTGTCAACCGAGTTGAGGTGTCCGGCCACGGCGCTGCCGCCGCGAATGGAACGATGAAGATCCGCCGTTTCCGCCACACCGGCAACAAGTTGACGATCACGTTTGTGGAGGAATTGGCAGAGGATCAGTCCTTTGATCTAACCATTAAATACGGCGGCTACCCGCGCCCGCTGCGCTCCAAGTGGGGCGAGGTCGGCTGGGAGGAGACCGACAACGGTGCCCTCGTGGCCGGCCAGCCCAATGGCGCTCCTAGCTGGTTCCCCTGCGATGACACCCCGGACGAGAAGGCAATGTTCCGCGTGACAATCACCGCACACCGGGATGTCACCGCCATTGCCCATGGCACCCTGGTAGAGGAATTCAACAAGGGAAACAACACAACCCGGGTGTTCGAAACACGCTATCCCATGGCCACCTATCTGGCCGCGGTATACGTAGGCACGTACCAACGTGTGGATTTCCGTAGCGCGAAACTCGGCCGCAGGAACGTCCCGGTTTTCGGCTGGCTTCCGCAGGGCACCGAACACGCTAAGCGAGTTCGTGAGCTAGTACAGGAAGACTTCGGCCAGCAGACGGAGATGGTCGAGGTGTACTCGGATCTCTTCGGCCCCTATCCCTTCCCGGAATACTCGGTAGTGGTAACTGACGAGGAAATGGAAATTCCACTCGAGGCTCAGGGCATGAGCATGTTCGGCTGCAACCACGCCGATGGCAAACACACCTGGGAACGATTGATCGCCCACGAGCTATCCCACCAGTGGTTTGGCAACTCCGTCGGACTAGTCGAATGGCGGGATATCTGGCTCAACGAGGGGTTCGCGTGCTACTCCGAATGGCTGTGGTTTGAAAAATCGCAGGGCATTCCCGCTGCTCACCACGCATGGGCTCATCACAGGGCGCTGGCCGAAAAACCGCAGGACATTCTGCTGATCGACCCCGGTGCGGACGACATGTTCGACGACCGGGTCTACAAGCGCGGCGCACTCACCGTCCACGCCCTGCGGGTGCTGCTGGGCGACGCTGCCTTCTTCGACATGGTTCAACGTTGGACGACCCAACACCGCATGGGACTGGTGGAAACTCGCGACCTGGAAAACCTGGCACACTCCATCGCGGAGGAAAACGGTATTGCCCGCAGTGAGGTACAAGGGCTTTTCGATCGCTGGTTGCGTCACCAAGACCTGCCCGAGTTCCCTGGCGGCGAGGGTCTTGGGCTCAGCGATGCGCAGTTGCGCGAACTACCCGCAGGGCCAGCTGCGGAGATGGTCGATGCGTCTGGCCCGGCGCGCGCAGTAGATGCGCTGAAGCGGGTAGGCCAGAAACTCGGCGAGCTCAGCGACAGGCTGCAGGACTAGCAGAGCGACCTTTCGCGGGGTTAACGATGCGCGCCATTTCGCTTGCCACCGTCTTCGTGGCCATCGCCGGGTATCTGGTTATTTGGGTTGCCAATAAGGGGCTTCCCACCGCCGGATATGAAGATTTCATGGTCTATTGGTCACTCTTCTTTGCAATGACGGGCGTGCTGGATGGGCTTATGCAGGAGACCGCACGGGCGGTCTCCACCCGGCGTGCGCAGACAAACCCCCGCCCAGCGCCCCGCCCGTTCGCGTTGACAGGCTACATCGCACTCGTAATTGGAGCGCTGGCACTGGTTACCGGCCCGCTGTGGATCGGCGAGCTCGTCCCCGGATTAACTGGATGGGGTCTTGTCTTATTGGCTGTGGGCCTAGCCTGTTATACGTTCCAAGCGACAGTGTGTGGCCTACTGTCTGCGAACCATTCCTGGCCTAGTTTCGCCTGGTTGATGGCCATTGATTCCGGAGTGCGTCTAGCGTTGGCCGTGGTTGCCTGGCTACTGGGATGGCAGCTGCTGGCCTATTTGTTTGTCACGGTGATCGGCGCAGCCACGTGGCTGCTTATCCTGTTCTGTTCTCGTTCAGCACGTGCCACACTGAGCGACCGCGCAGATGTCGCCGCTCGCCCTTTCCTCGCACGCACGGTGAAGGCCATGATCGCCTCCGGAGCTAATGCCGTGATGATTACGGGCTTTAGCGTGTTACTGCGTTATACCTCGGGGGCAGATGTCGGCCCCGGCGCGCTCGCCGCAACTATCACCGCGATTACCCTCACTCGCGCGCCGATTCTGGTCCCCCTCCAGCGCTTCCAGCCGGCGCTGATTGTGCATTTCACTAAACA
This sequence comes from Corynebacterium sp. p3-SID1761, assembly GCF_055862885.1. Taxonomy (NCBI): domain Bacteria; kingdom Bacillati; phylum Actinomycetota; class Actinomycetes; order Mycobacteriales; family Corynebacteriaceae; genus Corynebacterium; species Corynebacterium sp. p3-SID1761. Next base: position 10,234 of record NZ_JBSQBJ010000028.1, read on the forward strand.
CCGCGAACAGGTGCTGCGTGCCGCCACTTTGCCCATTGCAGCGGTGGGGGTCGTCGCAGCTGTTGGTGGCATCGCGGCCTACTTCCTGGCCGCGCCATTAATGGGGTTGTTTTTTGACGCCGCCGTGATCTCCTCCCCTGCCACCCTCGGGTGGCTAACCTTCGTTTCCGGAGCGACAGCCATCCTGATGATCAGTGGCTCGGCTGCGCTGGCAGCGGATCGTCACAATCTCTACACCGCTGGCTGGTTAATCGCTATTGCTTTGTCAACGGTGGTTCTTTTGCTGGACTATTCCCCCGATACGCGCGCCATTTGGGCGCTGGCGACCGGCCCGGCCATCGGTGCAGCGGTGCAACTGGGTGTGCTTGCGCTGGCGGGCGGGGAAAAGAGGACCGAAAGCTAGGCTTCCGATTGCTGTGGTTCAGGAATGAACTTCCTGGAGGTCAGCGTCACCACGACAAGGCCGATAAGAGCAACCACCGCACCAAAGCCCAGCATCTCGGTGTAAGTGAACCAATCCTTCAAACGGGACAGGATCATCGGGAAGAAGAAGCCGATATAGGTGATTGTGTAGAAGAAAGCGGTCAGTCCACCGAGATCATCAGCGCTGGCGATTCGTTGGACTTCCGTCAGTCCGGAAATCAGGCACACGCCGTATCCGGTACCCAGGATAAGCCCGACGACAATAGTGCCGATGAGCGAGCCCACGTGGGCGGTCCAGGCTGCCACAATCATGCCGATGATCACCAGCACTAGGCCGAGCTGTTGAGCTTGCGAGTTGTTCGGGTTGATGTACTTATTGGACACCTGCTGAATGCCAAAGCCGCACAACAATGCAACTGCGGTGATGCCTGCCGAGAAGGCGATGGGATAGGAGACCTCATCCTGCGCCAAGCTCGGCATGATGGCGTAGGCCACGCCCGCACAGCCGAAAACCCACGGGGCGATGGGAATAACGGCGGTGAGGAAGCGGGGGTGGCGAAGGGAAGGCACATTTAGATCTGACCAGAAGGATCCCTTGACCTTGAGGTGGGCATTTTGTCGGGTTTCCGGAACGCCCAAGAGGCCGACCATGGACAAGGCGCACAGCACGATGCTGATGATGTAGGGCGTTTGTCCCGGCGCAGGCCCCCACTCGGCAAGCAGGCCCGCCACAGCGGCGCCCACTGCGAAACCGAAGGTGAGGGACATCGTTGCTCGGCGAGCACCTGCCCCCTCCCCGGCGCTCGGGTCGAACGAAGGTGTGGATAGTTCCTTGATCCAGGCACCGCCTGCGGTCATCACCATGCCGACTGCAAAACCACTCAGCACGCGACCGGTGAAGATCAGGGGTTCATTCATTTCGCCCATTGCAATAAGGACGCTGCCGACCAGGCTAATGACCGGTGCGGGCAACATGACGATGCGACGACCGTAGCGGTCGGACAGTGGACCGCATAGCAGCAGACCAGCTGCGATTCCTGCGGCGTAGCAGGCCAACAGAGCATCGACGAAGACCGAGCCGAATACGTTTTCCCCACGGTAGAAAACCATCATTGGAGTGAACTCATTACCCGCGTAAGCCACCGCGAGCACGCCACAGGCCACGAGCAGCCAATACCGCTTTTGGGCACGGCTTGCCGCTCCGCGAGTGGAGGGGTTGACTTTATGGCTACGCATAGCTTCACGCTGCATGGATTGGCCTTGCGCGGGTTGCTTCACTTCCTGCTGTGCTTCGTCGAATGTGTCCTCGGTCATAGGGAAGAGCCTAGCCACCCTCATTGGGGACTACCAACGCACTATCGAAGTCGAAGTCTCCAAGCTAGCCAATTTAGGCATAATTTTATTGCTAATTTTTTGAGTCGCAGATCACATTTTTACGTACCCTTGAGGCTATGTCACCAAACCAGTCCAAAAACGCTACCGAAAGCACCACTCCGACTGATAGCTCGGTCACATCAAAGAATGTTGATGGAATTTCCGACAATTCGGGCTTTGCACTCCGCCGATCGACGTCGGCGCCCAAGACTTTGGCCAGCGCTCCCAACGCTGAAGAGCAGGCGTCGATAGCAAAAGAGCTAAAGCTTGTCCTCGACGGTGACTTCCCCACCGCGCGCGCAGCGACCCGCCAGGTGTTGGCGAATCCCGACATTCTCCCGCGTGCGGATCTTGACCTCGAACAGTCTCGCGCCCGCACCACCGCACAACTTCAGCAAGTCCGCGAATCCGGAATGCCAAAGGATGCCTTCCGCAAAGACCAAGGCGGCACGGGAAACACGGGCCACTGCCTGACTTCAATTGAGATGCTGGGACATGCAGACCTTTCCCTGATGGTGAAGTCCGGCGTGCAATGGGGTCTATTTGGCGGTGCCGTGGGCAACCTGGGTACTGAGCGCCACCAGGAGATGGTGACGCAGCTAATGAACCTCGATGCGCTTGGCTGCTTTGCCATGACAGAGCGTGGCCACGGCTCCGACGTGCAGCAGTTGGAAACCACGGCAACCTATGACCCGGCGACGCGGGAGTTCATCATCAACTCCCCCACCGCCTCTGCCGAGAAGTGGTTTATTGGCAACGCTGCACGCGATGGTCGCTGGGCTGCTGTGTTTGCGCAGCTCATCGTTCCCAACAACGACAATGCCGAAGGACAGGAAGAATCCCCGTCCGATTCCCAGGGTGTGCACTGCCTCCTGGTGCGCATCCGCGAGGACGATGGTTCTGCCATCGCCGGAGTACGCATCGGCGACCACGGCTACAAGGGCGGGCTGAAAGGCGTAGACAACGGCACTATCAGCTTCGATAACTACCGCGTGCCACGCGAAGCGCTGCTGAACCGCTTTGCCGACGTTGATGAAGAAGGTAACTACAGCTCCCCCATCGAAAACCCAAACCGACGCTTCTTCACAATGCTTGGAGCCCTGGTGCGCGGCCGCGTGACTGTGGGAGCTGCCGCCGGCGCGGCCGCCCGCACCGCGCTAGACATCGGTGTGACGTACGCGAACCTGCGGCGTCAATTCGCTCCCGACGATTCGCTTCCAGAAAACCGCTTGATCGAACACCGATGGCACCGCCTGCGCCTCATCCCACGTGTAGCGCGCGCCTACGGCCTGCAGTTCGCTACGAACAAGCTGATCGCGCGCGTGCACGAGCTGGATCAGCTCGGGTTGGATCCCACACAGCACACCAAGGAACAGCAGGCCGACCAACGCGAGGTTGAGGCGCACGCTGCAGCGCTGAAGGCCGCCAACACCGCCCACGCCACCGACACGATCCAGGAAGTCCGCGAAGCTTGCGGAGGCGCCGGGTACATGGCGGAAAACCTGCTGACTACGTTGAAGGCCGACTCGGATGTATTTACCACTTTCGAGGGCGACAACGTCGTGATGATGCAACTGGCCGCCAAGGAGCTGATGACCGGCTTCGCCAAGGAGCTCGGCGGCCTGAACCCGATGGAAATGGTGCGCTTCGGGCTGGATAGCTTCGGCACGTTACTGCGCCGCCGCACCGCCGCGGATGCACTGATCCAGAACCTGGTGGATACGTTCAGCGATTCCGAGGAGACCTCGCTATTCGACCCGGCCTACCAAATCAACCTGCTCACCGAGCGGGAGGATCGTCTAATGCGCTCGCTCGCCCGGCGCCTTCGCCCGGCCCGCAAGATGGAAGTGATTGAAGCAGCCCAGCTCGTGGATCGCGCACAAGATCACCTGTTGGCCGTCGGTTGGGCTCACGTGGACCGGATTGTTTTCGAGGCCTTCGTGGAGGCCGAGTCCAAGCTGGAGTCGGAGGACGCCCAGCGCGTGCTGGAGCAGGTTCGCGACGTGTACTTCCTCAGCTGCATCGTGGACAACGCAAGCTGGTACCTCGAGCAGAACCTGCTTACAGGTACCCGCACCAAGGCTGCACGTGCCGCTCTGAACGACCTGGTGGATTCCCTGGGGCCGTGGTCGCAGACGCTGGTGGATGCATTTGGTATCCCGGACCACATCACAGAGCTGAAGCTGATGGAGGACTACGACGCGATGGTGCCGAAGTACGAGTCCGACCCCGCCGCGGGGCAGGAGGGGTAGGCGGGCTTTCAAGCACCTGCATTCTCTATCGCGAACCCCACATCGTATTCTTAGAGAATGACCTCCACCCCCTCCACCTCCTCAAATAGCACCAGCTCGCACCCGGACTCCCGTTCCGGCGATGCGAAGCTCGGCAATGGTCTGAAGGTCCGTCACCTCACGATGATGGGTCTGGGTTCCACCATCGGCGCCGGGCTGTTCCTGGGCACCGGCGTGGGGATCGAAGCGGCTGGGCCGGCCGTGCTGCTGGCTTATATCGTCGCGGGACTCATCGCCATTCTTGTCATGCAGATGCTGGGGGAGATGGGCACCGTCATCCCTGCCTCGGGTTCCTTTTCCGAGTACGCCGAGCACGGCATTGGACGCTGGGCTGGTTTCACGCAAGGATGGATTTACTGGCTTGCCACCGTCGCGGTACTCGGCGCCGAAATTACTGGTGCGGCGAGCTTTATGGGTGCGTGGTTCGGTATTGACGCCTGGATCCCCGCCGCCATCTGCGTGCTTTTCTTCGGCGTGGTGAATCTGCTGCAGATCCGAGCCTTCGGCGAGTTCGAGTTCTGGTTTGCGTTCATCAAGGTGGCCGTACTGGTGGCATTCCTGGTCATCGGTTTCCTATTGATATTCGGCCTGCTACCGGGACACACATTCATCGGCACGGAGGTCTTCACCGCCGATGGATTCATGCCCAACGGCGTAGGCGGTGTAGCTACGGCGATCCTGGCCGTAGCCTTCGCCTTCGGCGGTATCGAGGTGGTTGCTATCGCCGCTGCGGAGTCCGAAAACCCGCAGCAGTCGCTGATTAACGCCGTGCGTTCCACCATCACCCGCATCTCGCTGTTCTACCTGGGCTCGGTACTGGTGATTACCTTCCTGCTCCCCCACTCTTCACTGGGGCAGGCAGAAAGCGCGGCCGATAGTCCCTTCACCCGAGTACTGAACCTGGCGGGTATTCCGGGCGTCGTCGGTTTTATGGAAGCCATCATCGTTCTGGCGCTCTTGTCAGCCTTCAATGCGCAGATTTACGCCTCCAGCCGCATGATGTTCTCCCTGGCTAAGCGCCACGAGGCACCAAGGATCTTCACCCGCGTTGACCGCCGAGGCGTACCGGTCAACGCGATTATCCTTTCCGTCGCGCTTTCCATCGTGATGGTGGTGCTGAATTACCTGGACACGGGCTGGCTGCTGACCTTCATGTTGAACTCTGCAGGTGCCTCATTGTTGATCGTGTGGACGTTCATCGCCGTCTCCGAACTGCGTCTACGCCGTCGACTAGAGCGGCATGCCGGTGGAACGCTGCCAATCCGCATGTGGGCTTTCCCTGTTCTGACCATCATCACGCTCGCAGTGCTCGCCAGCCTGGCCGTCCTCATGTTGACGGATCCGGATTCCCGAGTGCAGCTATTGTCGGCGACCGTAATGTTTACGATCTTAGTGGTGGCCAGCTTCGCCAATTCCGCCATCCGTGGGTTGAGCCCCTTCGAGAAGCTGCCCCTGCCTTCCTCCCTCTAATAAAGCTCGCCTCGAATGCACCAACAGCACGGCTAACCGGCACCCCAGAACAAAGAACAACTGAGGTGCCGGTTAGGCATGCTGTATCCACTGAGCTACTAGGGTTCGCGCTGTCGCCTTAGAGAGAAAGACTGCCGGATGGCCCTGTGGAGTTCTTAAGGCCAACTAGGCCGTAAATAACGGCCCAGATAAGTGCCAGCGGTGTAAAGAGGGGGCCGCGCAGCCAAGCCGGGGTGTTTTCCCAGATGGTGTTCACTGAGCCGAGCGGGGACTTAGTGTTCGGAGTTTCTGCAGCCTGTACTTGGGTGGTGGGGGTGTGGGTTTCGGCCTGGGCAGGTGCGGCGAGACACGCGGTGACGGTTGCGGCGGTAACGCCGGCGATGAGCGACTTGCGAATCTTCATTGGGGAAAAATCCTTTCTGAAGGGGTTCGGGTAGAGATGTGCAAAAGCCCTCTTTGCCCCAGAGTGCGGTTCCATGACTGATTGGACGCAAACTCGCGAGCTTGGAAGTGCTTTGTTTAGCCAAACGCTTAT
>NZ_JBSQBJ010000029.1:0-15662 GCF_055862885.1 Corynebacterium sp. p3-SID1761
TGGAGCGAGTGTAAAGACTTCCCGCGGTGGGCAAAATGTCCAAAATTCCATTTCTTAGAATATAACTATTCTATTCCTGCAGGTCACAGCGTCGCGAAAAAAGCTTCAGTTATGCTACTTTCATTAACTCGAAGATTTTGGACATCGGCAGGGGGCCGGGCAGGATTCGCCCGGTAATCGAGCCACTAAATCAGCATTGCCCCGCGGCTACTTACATGCAGAGCTTGCCCATCCCGAAGCAGTACAAGTTTCCATTCCTTGCCATACTTTTCCACTGTTTGGCTGATGATCTCAATGGGATATGGTCCAGTCGTACCCTGTGCATGGGGGACAACGACAAATTCAGTGAGATTGAGGCCGGAGTAGTCGGTGAGTTGTTCTGCCACAGATGGGTCATCCATCACGGACGCTGGTTCGATGGACGGGCCAGCAATAATCGCCCCTGCTGAACTGCCCGCATAGCGTTTCCCGTTCCTCACTGCGTTGATAAGCAGCTCGTCTGCCCCGGTGGACTTTAGTCCGTGGAGCAGACGAAAACTTTCACCTCCGGCTACGTAGATACAATCCGCAGCGTCCAATGCATCGCGGAAAGCCGAGGGTTCAGTCTCGGCTACCGTGATGGGAACCACCGTGTCGGCGACGTCCCTGATGGCATTGAGTTCTTCCTGTGCGAACGGAGCCTGCCTCATCTCGGAAGCGGCATCGTCTATATACAGAACCTTGCCGGACAAGAAGTCGCCAATGTTGGGATGTAGAAATGAAGCGAGTAGAAGATCCATAATCTCCAGGTTACGGCCTTATACGGCGCCGAGTCCCGCTTCGCTACTTCAGCTTGCCCAGGCGCAGGAATACCGTCTCGCCGGTGGCATCATCCAGTGCGTCGTTATCCGTCACCGCGTACATCTGGCCATCCGCCGCGATGGTGAAGCCCTCCAGCTTCTCCTGTGTCCACCCGTTGGTGGCACGCAGTTTCGGCAGCACGTCCACGGCCAGCTCCTTCTTCACCATCGGCAGCGCGCCACCGATGGAGTCACCGTTCGCGCTAGCGGATGCACCCTCAGCACTACCCTCCGGCAGCGTCACCTTCATCACGCGCTTGGTCTTCGCATCCGGGCCGTTCAGCTTGTCGCGCTCGATCACCAGCAGGTGCTTGTCATCCAGCGCGGTGATCTCCGACAGACCCATCCAGTCGCCCTTGCCAGCGGGCTTCTCCAGCTCGTAGCCGAACCACTGCCACGTCTTGGTCTTCGTGTCGTACTTGCCGATGCGCGTGGTGTTTTCGCCCTCTGCCGCCTCGAGCTTCTTCGCCTCCGGGTCCTTCCACAGCGGTCGCTGTACGGCGACGAAGAGCTGTTCCACGCCGTTGGCGTCCTTTGTGGAGGTGACGCCCTCTAGTCCCCACTTGCCGATGTGCTCAGCAACGTTGGCAGGCAGTTCGATGGTAGAGGTGATGTTGAGGTCCTTATCGGTGTGGAATAGGCGGTTATCCTTGCCCTTCTTGCCCTCGGACGCCAACCAGAAGCCACCGTCGGCAGCAACCGAAATGCCCTCGATGTCCAGGCCGTCAGCCGGGGCGCCGTCACGCTTGACGGCACGGCGCTCGGTAATCACGGCGGGCTGCTTGGAGGAGTCGATGGTGTACACCCAGCCGTTGGCGAATGCGGAATCGGAGGCTGCGTACAGGCGGTTGGCATCCTTCGGATCGGCGGCCAGAGCACCCAGCGCACCCCAGCCGATAGGCGCGTCGCCCTCATCGGCAGACACAATGGAAGGCTGAGATTCCTTGCCACCCAGACGGTACAGCGTCACTGCGCTGCGCACACCGTTTTCCGGCTCGTCCACCTCACTGGATACAGCGAGCATGTTGCGCTCCGGGATTGGCAGGATGCCCTCGGGACCGTTGGTGGTGAACAGCATCTGCACGAACTGCGGGTTCGCCGGATCGTTGACGTTGTACACGGAAACGAAGTTGGAGCGTTCGGAGCCGACGAACGCATAAGTGGTGCCATTCATCTTGGCCGTGGCGATACCTTCGATCTCCACGCCCTTCTTCTTGGCGCGCTTGTTGTTGTGCAGGCCGTGGCGGATGGCCAGGTTCTCCACGGAGTTTCCGGCATCCCAGGTGATCTTGCCGTTCGTGTCGAAGACGGTCCAGCCGCGGGTGCCGCCCTTCCAATCGCCCTCGTTGGCCGTGGCCACGTGGTTATCGTCGATCCACGAGATGGCATCCGGCTCGCGCGGAGTCTCTGGCAGGGTATCGGTGGGGTTGATGATCTTGTCGGACTGCGTGTCCACACCCTTCACCTCGGCGCTACCCGCGCTGAACACGTTAGTGATGCGGTTGGTCTGAAGGTCGATGATGGCTACACCGTTGTTTTCTTGCAATGTGACGGCTAGCTGGTTCTTGCCGTTGATGCTGACGTACTCCGGTTCCAGATCCTCCGGGGTATCCAGCCCGGCCTTCTTTACGATGTCCAGCAGCTGGCCACTTTCGTCCTCGAAGCGGATCGGGGTGGCCTTCCAATCCTTTGGCTCGCCAGAAAGATCAATGGTCTGCACAAAGCCAGTAGGAAGCTGCGGCAGGTTGCCGTCATTGAGCTCTTCATTGCGCTGGTTCTCCATGGCAATAGCAGCCTTGGGCTTGCCGGATGCGCCAGCGGGGGAGATAGCGATGGAGTCAGGCTGTCCCTTCAGATCGATGGAGGAAACACGGGTGCGGTCGGAAACTCGCACGATGTCTACGCGTCCCTTCGGATTGGCGAAGTCGCCTCCCGTCTCGTCGATGACCACCAGCAGGTAGTCGCCGTACACAGCTACGGAGGTCGGCTCGTCCTTGGCATGCCCCTGCGCCTTGAGGTCCAGGGTGCCGAGACCCTGTGGAGCGTTCGGGTTGCTGATGTCAATGAATCCGATGCGCTGCGCCAGCGCGTCGGTGTGGATCAGCGTCTTGCCGTCCTTCGACACAGTGGAGATCTCGGCAACGGTCGGGGTGGACTTGTCTTCGCCGTCAGGGCGGTTTTCGTACACAGGGAAAGTCGCGGTGCGCTCGAACGTGGAAGCGGCCCCCGGGGTTCCGGGCTGAGAGGAGCCAGGCAGGGAAGAACCCGGCAGCGAAGATCCAGACACCGAAGATCCAGCCGACGAACCGAAGCTGGAGGATCCCAGGGTAGAGCCGACCACGGTCTGCGAGCCGACCGTCGCGTTAGCTGCGGGAACCGCGCTGAAGGGAACTACCGCCAGAGCCAGCGAGATACCTGCGATCTTTCGCTTACCAGCCGAGTTAAAAGACTTCTTGCCGTTGGACTTAACGCTGTTGAGTTGCATGGAGCGCCTAACACCTATCTGTTCTTATAAATTACGAATAACCAAACAGATTTTTCCACGTAGTTTTTGCCGCAGGTTTAAGACAACATGGCGTTCAGGTGAACTCACAGCACCAAGCGGTAGCCGATTCCCGTCTCGGTCGTAAAGTACTGCGGGTTCGCCGGGTCGGCCTCCAACTTCTGCCGCAGCTGGGAGATGTAAACCCGTAGGTAGTTCGTCTCTTTCTTGTACGCCTGACCCCACACGGCCTGCAGCAACTCCACCTTCGTAACCAACGTCCCGCGGCGACGGATCATGTGTTCGGCAATGCCCCATTCGCGCGGGGTGAGGTGCACGTCCTCACCGTCCACTGTGACGCGCTTTTCAGGCAGATCAAACTTCACCCGCCCGTCGGAGGTTTCAACTACCGGCTCCTCGGGGATGCTCTCGCCGGGCGCCCTGCGCAACGCCGCCCGCAGGCGTGCCAGCAACTCGCCGACGGAAAAAGGTTTGGTCACGTAGTCGTCCGCGCCCTCGTCGAGCGCGTTGATCTTGCCCGATTCGTCGTGGCGCGCGGACACCACCAGCACCGGAATATCCGTCCAATTCCGCAGCGAGCGCAGTACCTCCAGGCCACTCAGGTCCGGCAACCCGAGGTCTAGCAGCACTGCCTGCGGGTGCCACTTCGAGGCCTTTTGAATCGCCGCCGTCGCGGTCGTGGCTACCTGTACGTCGTAGCCACGCGCCCGCAGGGTGACGAGCACCGCGTTTGCCAGGGCGACGTCGTCTTCCACCATCAAAATTTTCTCGCCGCTCATGGGGCTAGCTGTTCTCCTTCTTTTTTCTTTGTGACGCCAGGCGCCTCCCCGTCCTCCAGGGCTCCCGTCGCCTTCGGCAGGGATAGAACCAGTGTGGCGCCTCCACCTGGGGTTTCTCGGGCTTCAAGTGTTCCGTTCATGGCTTCGGCAAACCCGCGCGCAACTGCCAGGCCAAGCCCAAGGCCATTGGTGTTGGCAGTTTGATCGCCGAGGCGCTGGAAGGGGGTGAAAATGTCGTTTAAATGTTCCGAGGGGAATCCCGGACCGTGGTCGATAATGGCCAACTGCACAGTGCCATCAGCGCCAGCGGTTCCAGCGGTGCCACCAGCGCCAGCGGTCTCCTCAGCGCGCAGTTCAATGCGAGAGTGGGGAGCGTAGGTGCGGGCATTAATCACAATGTTTGCAATAATGCGCTGCACCAGACCTGCATCGCCCAAAACCGGCGGGACTGAGGCGTCGATAAAAGAGTCGATGTGCTGCGTGGCCTCCGGCAGTTCGGCGCGGACGGCCTCGACCACATTGGTGTAGAGCACCGGGGAATTGTGCACGGCGACGGCATTGGAGTTCACACGGCTCATATCCAGCAGGTTGCCGATGACGGTTTCCAATCGGTCGGTACTGGTCTCGATGGTGTCCAGCAGTAGAGCGCGGGAATCATCATCCAGCTGCATGTCATCCATGTTCAGAGCACTGACCGCGGCTTTGATACCGGCCAGCGGAGTGCGCAGGTCGTGCGAGACGGCCGTAAGCAGCGCGGTGCCCACCCGGTTGCCGGCCTCCAAAGCGGCGGTGGCTCGGCGCATTGCGTCGATCTGCTCACGGTCAATGATGGCGGTGATACGGGCGCCGTGCGCCTCGATCATCGCACTTTCGGCAGGGGAGAGATCGCGGCCGCCGAGCACGAAGCGCATGCCATCGCCCGCGCCAACATGAGCCGGAGCCTTCTTACTATTCCACGGTTCACCGATACCACCGGGGTCGGTGGTCTCCATCGTGAACCACTTCTTGCGTTCCTTCGAATATTGCTGCAGATCCACGCGGCGCAGATTAAATGTCTCGCGCAGGCGCTCCAGCAGGCTGCGGATATCGTCGCCCTCGTCCAGAGCACCGCGGGCCAAATCGGAGAGCACCACGGCCTGCCCCAGGCGCCGATTGGCGATGGCGCGCCGCCTTTCCGCAATATCCACCACCACGGCCACAGCCGCGGAGATCACAAAGAACAGGATAATCTGCACCACGTTGGCAGGTTCCGTGACAGTGAGCGTGTGGAAGGGGTGGGTAAAGAACCAGTTAGCCATCACCGAGCCGATGATCACCGCCACGATCGCCGGACCGAACCCGCCAGCCAGAGCTGCGAACACCGCAATGGTCAGGTAGCCCAGCAGGATGGATCCCAAGGCACCGTCTTCGCGGTCGAAGGGCAGCATGGCGAAAGTCAGCAGCACAGGCCCTGCTATCGCTAACAGCCAACCGAGTAAACGGCGCGCCGGGCTGAGCTGCTTCGAGGTATCCAGACCCGACTTGCGCGCTCGCGACAGGCTAAAGAGCCTGGGTTTTTTGGCATCGGCAGACTTAGTAGACGCGCTGGACGTGGACACGATGTGCACATCGATACGCCCGGAACCGTCGATGATCTTGTGGCTGGTCGAGCTGAACAGGCGGCTCATTCGCGTGCCCAGACCAATCACCAACTGCGAGGCATTGACCGTGCGGGCGAACTCCAGCAGCGTATCCGCCACGTCATCGCCCTCGATCACCCGCCACTGGCCGTCGAGGGATTCGGTGAGCTCCTGCAACCGCCGCAGCCGCTGGGGCAGATCGGCCCCCAGCGCTTCGTCTGCGCCGGAGACATAAACCACCAGCATCTCGCGACCTGCCACGCGCCCGGTGATGCGCGCCCCGCGGCGGATCAGCGCCTCGGAAACCTCATCGCCCTGTACAGCCACCACCACGCGCTCGCGGGTGGGCCAGTTTTCCTTGATCTTCTTGTCTTCGCGGTACTTTTCCAGTCCCTCGTCGACCTTGTCCGCCAGCCACAGCAGACTCAGTTCGCGGAGCGCCGTGAGGTTGCCGACCCGGAAGTAGTTATTCAGCGCAGTCTCCGCCTGCTGTTGGCGGTAGACCTCACCGCGGGCGAGGCGGATACGCAGCGCGTCGGGGGAGAGGTCCACCAGCTCGATCTCGTCGGCGTCACGCAGCACCTGATCCGGCACCGTCTCAAGCTGGCGCGTACCGGTGACAGCAGAGACCACGTCGTTGAGCGACTCCAGGTGCTGGATGTTCATAGTGGAGATGACGTCGATGCCGGCATCCAGCAGCGCGTACACATCGTGCCAGCGCTTTGCCGTTTCGGCAGTGCGGCTACTGTCCGCGGCTTGCTCACCCACCACGGTGTGCGCCAGCTCGTCGACAAGGATGATCTCCGGGTGCGCTTCCAGCGCCGCTTCAAGGTCCAGTTCCGAGTAATTGCCACCCCGGTGCGGAACCGTTTTGCGGGGCAACGTCGGCAGTCCCTCAGTGAGCTTACGGGTACGTTCGCGCCCGTGGTCCTCCACGATGCCAACCAGTACGTCGCGCCCGCGGTCATACAGGTCGTGCGCTTCATTGAGCATGGCACACGTCTTGCCCACGCCAGGGGCGAAGCCGAGGTAGACCTTCAGCGTGCCACGCTTTGTCATCGTTGCTTGTGCTCCTTGCTTTCCTGCTGCACCCTGTTCGCGGTGCATATGTGGGTGACGCCACGTCTCCCAGCGTTAATTACTTTTTACACCGCCAGGCAGACCACGCTGGGACTTTTCCCAGCGCTACTGCTCGCTGAGTGCCTTGTTGAGCTTCACCACATTAACCGGTGCTCCGTCGGCGCTTCCGGTGTAGTTGCCCTCGGTAGCGTCATTGACAAGCTGTTCTACCTTCTGTTGGTCCAGGCCGCGTTCCTTCGCTACGCGCGGAGTCTGTAGCTTGGCGTAGGCAGTGGAGATGTGCGGGTCTAGGCCAGAACCGGAAGAGGTCACGGCGTCCACCGGAACTTCCTCAGGCGAGACTCCTTCGCGCTGGGCGATTTCGTCTCGCTTTTTAGCGATAGCCTCCTGGTACTCCTTGCTATAGGGGGAGAGGTTGGTCGCGGAGGACGCCATGGCGTCATAACCATTGTCTCCCGCAGCAGAAGGGCGCGGGAAGAAGAAGCCCGGCTTGGTGACTTCCTGAGCGATCAGGGTGGAACCGGCGGGCTGGCCTGACGCATTGGTGATCATCGAACCGTCCGCCTTGGCGGGCATAATCCGCCCCACGCCGACCATGAACGCAGGGTAAACGATGCCCAGGATCAGCGTGAGCAGGAAGAAAATGCGCACTGTTGTAGAGGCCAGACGCAGGCCATTGCTAGATGTTGCGCGTGCCATGGGATTACTGTGTTTCCTTTCAAAAGGGGCCGGCAAAAGCAGACCCGCAGGGTTAGAGTCCGAAGACTCCGGAGATAATCAGGTCGATGATCTTGATGCCGATGAACGGCACGATCACACCACCGAGGCCGAAGATGGTCAGGTTTCGCGAGAGCAGGGAGGCTGCGGAACCCGCGCGATACTTCACGCCCTTCAAGGCCAGCGGGATCAGCGCGATAATCACCAGCGCGTTGAAGATCACGGCGGACAGGATCGCGGACTCGGGGGAGTGCAGACGCATGACGTTCAGCGCGGACAGGCCGGGGAAGGCAACCACAAACATCGCCGGGATGATGGCGAAGTACTTCGCAATATCGTTGGCGATACTGAAGGTGGTCAGCGCACCACGGGTAATCAGCAGCTGCTTGCCGATGGCCACCACGTCGATCAGTTTCGTCGGGTCAGAATCCAGATCCACCATGTTGCCGGCCTCCTTGGCGGCGGTGGTGCCGGTGTTCATGGCCACGCCCACGTCGGCTTGAGCCAGGGCAGGAGCGTCGTTAGTGCCGTCGCCGGTCATAGCTACTAGGCGACCTTTAGCTTGTTCCTTGCGGATCAGCTCTAGTTTCTGCTCCGGGGTGGCTTCCGCCAGCACGTCGTCCACACCGGCCTCGGCAGCGATGGCCTTCGCGGTCAGTGCATTATCGCCGGTGACCATGACGGTGCGAATGCCCATCTTGCGTAGCTGCTCGAAGCGCTCGGTCATGCCGGGCTTTACTACGTCTTTCAGGTGAATGACGCCCAAAACTCGGCCGGTGAGGTCCTCACCCTGGGAACCAAGGGCGATTTCGGCGACAACCAGAGCGGTGCCACCACTGTTGGAGATGTCGTTGACGACGTCGGTGATGGAAGGCGGGACGTCACCGCCCAGGTTGGTGACGAGCTTGGCAACCTCGGACGCAGCACCCTTAACGATCTTGCGGCTCGTGGCATTGCTGCGGGCGGACCATTCTGTGTGCTCTCCAGCGCCAGCGGGCAGCTGGATGCCACTCATGCGGGTCTGAGCGGTGAAGGGGATGAACTCGGCCTCGCGGAAGGTTTCCTCGGGAATGACGAATCCAGACTGCTTCTCGGCGAGCTGCACGATGGAGCGGCCTTCTGGAGTTTCGTCAGCCAGCGAGGACAACTGGCAGGCGTAGACGAGCTCTTTCTGGTCGATGCCTTCCATGGCCACGAACTCGCTGGCTTGGCGGTCACCGATGGTGATGGTGCCGGTCTTATCCAACAGCAGGGTGGCAACGTCACCGGCTGCCTCGACGGCACGGCCGGACATGGCCAGCACATTGTGCTGCACCAGGCGGTCCATACCTGCGATGCCGATGGCGGATAGTAGCGCACCGATGGTGGTGGGGATGAGGCAGACAAGCAGGGCAACCAGCACCACCGGGGACTGCTCTGCGCCGTTGAAAGCAGCCATAGGAGCCAGCGCCAGAACCACGATCATGAAGATGATGGTCAGCACGATCAGCAGGGTGCCCAGAGCCAGTTCGTTCGGAGTCTTCTTGCGCTCTGCGCCTTCGACGAGGCCGATCATGCGATCCATAAAGGACTCGCCCGGCTTGCTGGTGACGCGGATAGCGATGGCATCGGAGAGCACGCGGGTACCACCGGTCACGGCGGAGCGGTCACCGCCGGATTCCCGGATAACGGGTGCGGATTCGCCGGTAACAGCGGACTCGTCGACGCTGGCGGCGCCCATGATGACGTCGCCGTCGGCAGGGATCACGTTACCTGCGTTCACCAGAACAATATCGCCCGGCAAGAGGGACTCGCTGGAGACTTCTTCGCTGACGTCTTTAATGCCTGCGCCGGAGTCCTCGAGTGCGCGAGCCAGATGGGGGTCGTTGACGTCGGAACCGCCGAACTTAAGTGCATTGGATTGGGTGCGAGTGGAACGAAGGGCGTCCGCCTGTGCCTTACCGCGGCCTTCGGCAACGGCTTCGGCCAGCGTCGCGAACAATACGGTCAGCCACAGCCACACTGTGATTGACCAGGTAAACAGTGAGGGGTGCGCGATCGCCAAAATGAGGGTGAAAAGCGCGCCGACTTCTACCAGGAACATCACTGGTGTCTTGTACAGCAGGCGCGGGTCCATCTTCTTCAGCGCCAGCGGCAGAGCCTGCTTTAGCTGGGCTGCGGAGAACGCACCTTCGTTCTTCTTGTTGTGCTTGGCTGGAGCCGAGGCACGCTTCGCGGTGGAGCGGGAAGGGGCATTGAGGGTTGTCATGACAGGGCCTCCGTCAACGGGCCGAGAACCAGGGTGGGCAGGAAGGTCAGGGCACCAACGATGATGGCGATGCCGACCATCACTCCCACGAACTGCGGGCGGTGGGTGGGTAGGGTACCGGCGTTTTCAGCAGCCGGCTTTTGCTTTGCGAAGTCTCCTGCCAAGGCCAGAGCCATGACGATTGGCAGGAAGCGTCCCAGCAACATGCACAGACCCAGGGTGATGTTGAACCACGGGGTATCTGCACCGAAGCCGGCGAATGCGGAACCGTTGTTGTTGGAGGCCGATGTGTAGGCGTACACAATGTCGCTAAAGCCGTGCGGTCCATCGGCAGAAACCGACTCGCGGGTGTCCGGCAGCATGGCGGAAATACCCACGCCTGCCAGCACCAACGTTGGCATAACCAGGATGTACAGGCTCACCTTGGTGATCTCGGAAACGCCGATGCGCTTGCCCAGATACTCCGGGGTACGGCCAACCATCAGGCCGGCGACGAACACGCTGAGCAGAGCGATCATGAGCATGCCGTAAAGGCCGGTGCCCACGCCGCCGGGGGAGATCTCGCCCAGCATCATGTCCAGGATCAGCATGCCACCCGCGAGTGGGTGGTAACTCGAGTGGAAGGAGTCCACCGCGCCCGTGGACGTCATCGTGGTGGTGACTGCGAAGAAGGAGGAAGGCAGCACGCCCAGGCGGTATTCCTTACCTTCCATACCGCCACCCTGGAATGCGGCCAGGGAGGTCTCGCTGGACATCACGACTGCCAGGGAGGAGAAGTACAGCACAGCCATGGCTGCGAGAACGGCCCAGCCCTGACGAGTGTCGTTCACCATCTTGCCGAAGGTGCGGGTCAGGCTGACCGGGATCACCAGGATGAGGAAGATCTCCAGCATGTTGGTCCATGCATTCGGGTTCTCGAACGGGTGAGCGGAGTTGGCGTTGAAGTAGCCGCCACCGTTGGTGCCCAGCTCCTTAATGACCTCCTGCGATGCCACTGCACCGCCCGGGATGGTCTGCTGGCCACCCGTAATCGTCTCGACGGTGGTCGGGGCGTGGAAGTTCTGGATCGCACCCTGAGAGATCAGCAGGATCGCACCGATGATTGCCATCGGCAGCAGGATGCGGAACACAGCACGGGTCAGATCCACCCAGAAGTTGCCGATCTGGCCGTTGCCCATGCGGTTGGCCAGGCCACGGATCAGTGCGATGGCCACGGTAATGCCCACCGCGGCGGAAACGAAGTTCTGTACAGCCAGGCCAGCCATCTGGGTGAGGATGGTCATGGCTTCCTCACCGGAGTAAGACTGCCAGTTGGTGTTAGTCGTGAAGGAAACAGCGGTGTTCCACGCCTGGTCCCAGTGCACGGGTTCCTTACCGTGGTTCAGGGGAAGCCACTGCTGCACGCGCTGCAACAGGTAGACGAACACGACGCTGATAGCGGAGAAAGCCAGCAGGCTTGCACAGTAGCGAGTCCACTTCTGCTGGCCGTCGGGGTTTACACCGATGAGTCGGTAGAAGCCACGCTCGAAGCCATTGTGCTTCTTAGCAGTGAACGTGGTGGCCATGTAGTTGCCCAGCGGCACGTAGAACGCTGCGAGGGCAATAATGACCGTGATGACAGGGATCCACCCTGTGATGCTGCCACTCATGAGAACTTCTCCGGGTTCAACAGGGCAACCAAAAGGTAGATGATGGCAAGGATCCCCAGGACCCCACCGACGATCAGTTCCCAGCTCATAGCTTATCCACCGCCTTCAAGGCGGCACCCATTGCGCCGAACAGCGCGCAGGTTACTGCAACCATTACAAAGTCAAAAAGCATGGGAATATAACAACACCGTTGTCACCCCATGCTTATGACTCTTTACGCTTTCTTAACGCCCCTCCTTAACACCGCCTTTTGACGCCCCGACCTGCGCCGGTGCAGGCGGATGATTATTCGCCATCGATCGGCGTTGGCTGCAGCTTCCAGACCTCAGTGGCGTAGTCACGGATCGTCCGGTCAGAGGAGAACCGTCCCGATTCGCAGATATTCACCCATGCCTTCTGTGCCCAACCCTGCGGGTTCGCAGCGTAGTCAGCGGCCATGCGGTCGCGAACATCGCGGTAGTCTGCGAAGTCGCCCAGCACGTAATAGGTATCGGATGCGTCCTCGCCGAAGCCGTGAATCAGCGACTGCTTCAGATCGTAGAACCATCCCGTGTAGTCATCGTGCAGGGTGCCGTTATCCAGCGCATCAAGGGTGCGCTTCAGCCCCGGCACGGACTCGTAGAGCTCATAGGGCTTGTATTCGGCGCGCAAGGACGGCAGCTCCTCTTCGCGGGCGCCGAAAATGTAGGCGTTTTCTTCACCGACCGAGTCCACGATCTCCACGTTCGCGCCGTCCATGGTGCCCAGCGTCAGCGCACCGTTCATCATGAACTTCATATTGGAGGTGCCGGAGGCCTCCTTACCCGCCGTAGAAATCTGCTCCGACACATCGGAGGCCGGCAGGATGTGCTCGGCGGGGGAGACATTGTAGTTCTCGACGAACACGACCTTCAGCAGCGGGGAGACCACCGGATCGTTGTTCACAAGATCCGCGATCGCGTTGATGAGCTTGATGATCGCCTTCGCCCGCGTATAACCCGGCGCGGCCTTCGCGCCGAAGATCACCGTGCGCGGCGGCAGGTCGCGCTGGTGATCCTCCTTGATGCGGAAGTAAAGATCCAGCACGTACAGGGCGTTGAGGAGCTGGCGCTTGTACTCGTGCAGGCGCTTGATCTGTACATCGAAGATGGAGTTCGGGTCGACGACCACGCCCTGGCGCTCGGCGATCCACTCGGCGAAGTCGTGCTTGTTGGCAGCCTTGATCTCGCGGAGCTCCTGCATGACCGCCGGGTCGGAGGAGTAGCTGCGCAGTTCCTTGAGCTTGTCGAGGTCGGTGACCCAGGCGTCACTACCCGAAAGGCGAGTAAGCAGCGCAGACAGGCGCGGGTTAATCATCCGCAGCCAGCGACGCGGTGTTACACCATTGGTCTTGTTGTTGAACTTCTCAGGCCACAGTGCAAACCAATCGCCGAGGGTTTCGCGCTTGATGATCTCCGTGTGGAGTGCGGCCACGCCGTTGATGGAATACGCGGCGTAGCAGGCGATCCACGCCATGTGCACCACACCGTGTTGGATGGGGGCCATTCTTTGGATGGTGACGCTATCCATTCCCTCCGCCGAGCGCTCGATGCGGAAGCGACGGTCGATCTCGGCGATGATCTCCCACACACGCCAGAACAACTGTTGGAAGATCTGCTGATCCCACTGCTCCAGAGCCTCGGTGAGGACGGTGTGGTTGGTGTATGCGAAGGTGTTGGAGACGATCTCCCAGGATTCCTCCCAGCCCATGCCGTGCTCGTCCATCAGCAGGCGCATGAGCTCCGGAATGGCCAGCACCGGGTGAGTGTCGTTGAGCTGCACGGAGTGGAACTCTGCGAAGTTCTTCAGGTCACCGTGCTGAGCCAAGTGACTGCGAATCATCGCCTGCAGGGAGGCAGAGGTGAAGAAGTACTGCTGGCGCACGCGCAGCTTCTTGCCCTCGTAGGTGGTGTCGTTCGGGTACAGCACGCGGCAGATATCGCTGACGCGTTCGCGCTCGATGATGGCATCGGTGAAGCGCTGGGAGTTGAAAGCGTCGTAATCGAACTCCTCCCACGGCTCAGACTTCCACAAGCGCAGGGTGCCGACGTTGCGAGTGCCGTAGCCGGTGATCGGCATGTCATAGGGAATCGCGCGGACCTTCATATCATCGAAGTGCACGACCAGTTGGTCGGAGGCACGGCGGATGGTGAAGGGATACTCCTCCTCACGCCATGGATCCGGGCGCTCCACCTGGAAGCCATTGTCGAAGGACTGACGGAATAATCCGTAGCGGTAGAGGATGCCGTAGCCGGTGACGGGGTAGTCCTGAGTGACGGCGGAATCAAGGAAGCAGGCCGCGAGGCGACCCAAGCCACCGTTTCCTAGGGCTGCGTCGTTTTCTACCTCCAGCACGTCAGCCAGTTCGTGGCCCAGCTCACGGGTAGCGGCCTGTGCCTCCTCGACGAGACCGAGGTTGGTGAGGTTATTTAACAGCGCGCGCCCCATCAGGAACTCGGCGGAGAAGTAGTGCTGCTGGCGAGTTGCGGCATAGGCAGAGCGGGTACGCTCCCAATCGTCGGCGATGCGCTCCTGGATGCTGCGGGAGAGTCCCGTCCAGAACTTGCGGGTGGATGCTTGCTGGGGCGGTGTACCTGCGGCAGCGCGGACGTGGCCGCCAATGGCAGTGGAGTTTAGTTCGTGGCTCATAGGTACTGATTCTATGGTGCCGGTTGGGAACTCGCTGGTCGGGAATAGGGCAGGGGGCTAGTGCTCCAGGAACCTCCGCGCATCTTGCCGAAGCGAGTCCTGTAGCCGGTTGAACCCATCCACCGATTCGTCCGAAGTTGGGGGAGCCTGAATAACTTCGCTGGAATCTAACCCGGCTTGTAGCTCGCGGGCGCGCGTGATCTCCGCATCCAGCTTCAACCCCATCAACAGCAGGGTATTGGCCACGATCAACCCTAGGAACCCTGCGATGAGGCCGCCCAAAGCGCCATACATGCCGAAGTGCAGAAAGCCATTCAGGTACAGCTTTACGACTAGCGCCACCAGGATGATTCCAATAAAGGCGAACACCGAGCCGACTGTGAGCCAGCGGAAGCGCCCATAGCTCACGTTGGGCGCCACGTGGTAGAGCGCGGCGATGAGGAAGGTCGACAGTATTGCGATCACCGGCCACCGAAGGTAGCCCCAGATCGGAAGGAAGTCCTGGACAATAAAACGCTCCAGCCACTTCAGGTGTAGGGGTTCGGCAAAGCGGTCGAAAAGTGGCGTCAATAGGTCACCGCGGAAGAAGAAAGCCACCGCAACAAGTACGAGTCCCAGAACCAGAAGAAACGTCAGGCCCCACATGGCCAGCCATGTGCGCACGATATTGCGGCCCTCTCGCCGTCCGTAGAGGCCGTTGGCACTGCGCGAAAATGCGCGGACATAGGCCGAGGAGGAGAACAGGGCGATGATCACACTCACCGTCAGTGTGACAACTGATTGTTGGGTGGAACCGATAATGACGTCCACGATTGTGCGCGCGTTGTCGGCGAAAGTTTCGGGGACGTTCTCGTCGATGAATTGGTCGGTGAGGTCAGTAACCTGTTTGCGGTTCTGATCCAGCACCAGGGTGGTGATGGAGTAGAACGCGGTGAGGGTCGGGATCGCCGTCAGCAACGTAAAGAAGCTCAAGACCGCACCCCGATCCATCAAGGCGCGGAAGAAAAACTCGAAGTACAGGCGCTTGGCGATAAGCGGCCACGCCTTCGGGCCGACAAACCGGTTCTTGCTGGTGACCTTTTCGCGGTACTCCGCCCGGCTCAGCGCCACGATGCCCTCGCCACCTTCGGCGTTGACGATGCGTCGCGGGGTGTGTTTCTTTTCCCGCACCTTCTTAATGACGCCACCCGCGCCCCCAGTATCCTCTGCGCCCTGCGTAATCGCGCGTGGGGCATCGCCGAGCGCGTGGTCGGGGGAGTGCGAAGGTGTGGTTGAAGAGTGCATCAACCACAAACTAGCAGGTACGAGCAGGGATTAGGTGGATTGGCACTGCGTTGTGTAGAGTTCTCCCTGCTGCTTGAAGAAGCACGCGTGCCAGTTTTGTGGCACACGCGCCCCGTTCGTCTAGCGGCCTAGGACGCCGGCCTCTCACGCCGGTAACACGGGTTCAAATCCCGTACGGGGTACAACATCAGCACGGCATATGCCGTGCTTTTCTTTTGGGTTAAGTAAAGAAAAGTGTGTCCGCATGCCACCATAACCCCAGACCACACACCACAAA
>NZ_JBSQBJ010000030.1:0-10823 GCF_055862885.1 Corynebacterium sp. p3-SID1761
AGAAAACCGCGCGCTGCCACTGGGAAAATCCCAACAGCAACGCGCGGTTCAGCACTTTGGCGGTGGCGGAGGGATTTGAACCCTCGGTTGCTACTAACAACACTCGCTTTCGAGGCGAGCACCTTCGGCCGCTCGGACACGCCACCCCAGTCCACAATTGCAGACTCGTACTAGCGTAACACCCCCACATTTTCGCAACAAAACCCCTGTCCACATGCGAAAAATACCGAAACCGGAGCCCTAGTCGTTCAGCATTTCCTCAATGAGCTGACGCACCCTGGCGTCAATATCATCGCGAATCAAACGCATCCTCTCAGCACCCTCGATCCCGCGAGTAGAAGGTTCATCGGTGCGCCAACGCTCAAGGGTGCCGTGCGCATCAGCGGGCATGTCCAGCTGCGCTTAGCTCCCCAGCACACCGAACATGGCCACCTGGAATACGGAGTTGATCGCCACCAGTACAGCTGTGGCCTCGCGGTCGGCGCATGTTAGGTCAGACCACACCAAGACCATGGCGATGCAGCGCGCGAGACCTACGATGAACAGCGTATCTATGCATCTATGCACGCAAAAAAGCTCGTTGCGAACCTCCACCAGTTCGCAACGAGCTTGCCACTTAGCGCTTTGGAGCGCTTGAAGGCGTGAAGACCTAGTTCTCGCCGAAAGCCTTGTCCAGACCCTTGTTCAGGCCGTCCTTAGCCTTGTCAGCCTTGTCGCCGTCCAGCTTGCTGTCGATAACCTTGTCAGCACCGTCCTGAATCTTGTCGCGGTGCTCGCCTGCCAGGTCCTTTGCCTTGTTCAGATCCACTGATCTCTCCTTGTTTTTGAGGTAGCTATTTTAGTTCTAACTTGTGCGCCCTAGCCGCAACTCGTACGACCAGAAGCGCACTACCCAAAGTAGGGTCGCTTCCGGTTTCTCGCCACCGTCGAGGTGCTTCACCGGGCTCGGTAACCACCAAACTCCCCAAAAACACCTGTTCAGAACCAGTTGTTAATTTTCTATAAAAGTTCTGGACGCCACCTCGGCCTCCCCTTCCCCGCCCGTCCGCCAGGCCTCGTGGGGAACCACCGCCAACGGTCTACCGCAAGCCCGCGAAGAACGTCCGCAGCAACTCCTCACATTCTTCGGCCAGCACGCCTCCGCGGACGTCCGCCCAATGCAGTGGAGATTCGCGCGGTACATCCCAAACACTCCCGCATGCACCCGTGCGAGGCTCATAGGCTCCGAAAATAATGTTGCCGATCCGCGCCCCCATCAGGGCTCCAGCGCACATGGCGCACGGTTCCAAAGTGACGACGAGGGTGCAGCCTTCCAACCGCCAAGCGTCTCCGAGCTGCTGCACCGCTTCTTTGATGGCGAGTACCTCCGCGTGTGCGGTCGGGTCACAGTCCGCTTCGCGGCGGTTCACTCCCCGCCCTAGTTCGCGGCCATCTGGCCCAAAGATCACCGCGCCTACGGGCACATCCCCCGCGGGTGTGGTCGCCGCGATCTCCAAAGCCCGGCGCATCCGTGCCTCCGCGTCCACACTCCGCTCGGGGCGCGGAAGCCCTGCGCCCACGACCCCTGCGCCCACCACCCTTGCATCTACGCCCCCTGCATCCACACTGGCACTTGCAGCAGCGTCCGCCTCACGCTTTCGCGTCACCTGTTAAAACTCCAGCTCCACGCCAACCAAGTCCGCCAGCTCGTCGGCGAAGCCCAACTCGTCGGCCACGCGCAGCACCTGCTCCGCCCCGTACAAATCCTCGTCGTAGAAGATAATGGACATCACCTGCTCGCTGGCTCCCAGATCCTCCAGCATGTCGAAGTCGCCCTCGGGCCACGGTTCGTCGGAAGCGTCGGCTTCCTCCTCCGAAGGCTCGTCGATGTCCAACGTATCCAGCACCTCGCTGGCAATGTCGTAATCCAACGCTGCGGTGGCGTCGCTAAGTAAGATCCGCACGCCACCCGGCACAGGGCGGAGCACGGCGGACCAGTCATCCTCCACGCAGAGCAATCCCACGACCGGCCCTTCCGCGCGCGAGGAGCGCAACTCCTCGACCAAATCCTGCAGGTTTTCCGTGGCTCGGGTGGGGAGCTCACGCAAGTGCCATTGGCCGTCGGCGCGGATGGCGGAAACGGCGAAGGTTAAGTCGCCGTCGTTATCAAAGCTGTCGGTGCTCATGTCCCCCAACGCTAGTCGGCTTTGTGGAACACTGGGAAGCGTGAGCCACGAAAATTCTTCCGATTACCGCCTTAGCACCGTCCCCGAGGATCGCCGACCACTGTGCATCCTGGGGCTGGGGCTGATTGGCGGCTCACTGATGCGCGATGCGCAGACAGCAGGCTGGCCCGTGTTCGGTTGGAATCGATCGGAGAAAACGGTCTCCCGCGCACGTCGCGACGGCTACGACGTTTCGGGTGATCTGGAAGCCACCCTGCGCCGCGCCGAACAAGCCGATGCGCTGCTGATTCTTGGGGTGCCGATGCCCGCGCTGTCTTTCCTTCTTGACGCCATATCTCAGCACGCCCCGAGCTGCGGCTTTACTGACGTGACCAGTGTGAAGCAGGAGGTGCATGACCTAGTGGAGGCCAAGGGCATGTCCGACCGTTTCGTCGGTGGGCATCCAATGGCGGGCACGGCGAACTCTGGCTGGGCGGCCACGATGCACGGACTTTTCCAGGGGGCAGTGTGGGTCGTAACGTACGACAACGCGCGGGACGATAAGCGTTGGCTGGACACGTGGGTGCGCGTGGTCGGGCTGGCGGAGGAAGTCGGCGCGGCGGTCGTCCCCGCCATCGCGCGGAGGCACGATGATGCCGTCGGGCGCGTGAGCCACCTGCCGCACATCCTGGCCGAGGCACTGGCCGTGGCGGGCGATACTGGCGGCCCGCTGGCACTGAGCCTGGCGGCGTCGAGTTTCCGCGACGGCACCCGCGTGGCGGGCACCGAACCGGATCTAGTCCGCGCGATGGTGGAGAACAACCGCCCCGCTGTACTCAATGCCCTGGATCAGACCATTGAGCTGCTGCAGGGCGCGCGCGAGGATATTGCCAACCCAGAGAGTTCCCTCAAAACCCTGGCTGAGGAAGGCAACGCAGCGCGCGGACGCTTCGAGGCACGGGCCGGTCGCAACAAGGGGGATGCCACCAACCGTCCGATTATCCGCGTGCGCCCGGGCGCGCCGGGGTGGGTGGATCAGCTGCGTTCGGCGGAATCCATGGGCGCGCAGATCGGCATTTTCTAGCAACCGCAGGAGTGCTGCGCAAGCTAGCAGTCCGCCTTCGTCTTCGCGGTGGGCGCGCCGTCCAGCAGGTCGGGCAGCCCCTTCGCCAGCGCATCCACGCCTGCCCACGACGTAGGCTCCAGGCCATCGTTGGGGATCGCCATGATCGCAACGGGCGTCATTTCCCCGTCCTTACCGGGCACCAGCCCCAGCTGGCGGTATATAAAGCGTCCGTCGTCCTCCGGCCCCCAGCCGCCCTTGAACTGCGATCCCTTAATCTTCGACAGGCCGTAGCTGTGCTCCGGGATGATGTGCCCCATGCGCTCCAACACCTTGTCGGAGCCGTTCATGCAGCGGAAACCATCCATGAAACGCACCTGATCCGTCAGCTTCCACGTCAGCCCGCCGAATCCAACGTATTTCCCCTCGTCGTATTCCTTCCCCGGCGCGGTCGGGTCGCCCGTGCGCTTGAGGTAGTCCTGGATTTTGTGCGAGGCAGTTCTGTCGGACCAGTCGCCTAGGTACATCCAGAGGCGGAAGGCAGCGTCATTATCCGAATAGTGAATCGCCGCATCCATGTCGGCTTCCATTGCCGCGCGCGGGGCGGACTGGTGGTGAGCCTCGGCGTAGCGCAGTTTCTCTTCAACGGCGCCTGCGATGGGGGCTTTAATGGTCGACCAGGCGCTCTCCGCGTTGAGCGTGCCCGCGTGGAGCGGACCTTCCTGACCGAGGATTGCCACGCCGACCTGCACATTATTCTTCTTGGCGATGTCGGCGGCGAGCTTGTCCAGCTTCGCCTGCTGTTCCTCGTCGGTGGGCGGGGTGGCGTCTGCGCCGTCGGTGCTGTCGTTGCCGCCGTTACCGCCATTGTCGGGCGCGGCGGCGGTGTTGGCGGCGGGTGCGCTCTCTTCGCCCTTCTCCTCGACGCCCCCTTCCCCGCCGTTTAGCCCCACTACCAGACCGACCGTGATGGCGAGGACGGCGGCTCCCACTCCGAGGCTCGCGACGAGTCCGCCGGTGGCACCGCGGTCGCCGGCACCTCCGCTCCGCGGCTTCTCTTCGGAGCGTTCATTGCTCGCCACTTTTTCCTCCTTGACCAGCAGTCTCTTCGAACTCTTCCGTCTCGGCTGCGCATTCTCCGCCGCGTGGCACGTCCGCCATACAGCAGCTCAGCCGCGCAACACTTCCGAGCAACGTTTCCACCGCCTAGCACTTCACCACGCAGCGTTCCGCCGCTCAACGCTTCCGGGCAGCGTTTCCACTGTGCGACAAATCACCACCGAGAGCGATCGCGTTCAGTCTAGCCAGGAATCCCCATGCTTGCGCCCCGTACAACTTCCATTGCAGAGACTCTTAACCCCCTGCAGCAATACTCTTAGTCTCCAACGACGCCACGCTTAAACCCCTCAAGCGGGCGCGGTCGTGAAAGCCTGGATGTCCCAAATCTACGAGTTATTGAAAGTAGCGGGTTTGCAGTAAAAAAACGCAACGCTCTGACCTGCAAAAACAGAATAGTTATATTCTAAGAGCTGGAATTTGGGACATTACCCTCCAAGACTCCTTGCACCTGAGACGCCCTGGGATGCCAGGGGCCCGGTCCCGCGAGGGCTACAGACGCGAGCCAGGGACTTCAGGGACCCGCCAGGCGCCGGTCAGACGCGCCAAGTGCCCGGCGCCGGTCAGGCCTGACGCAACTCCGACACCTTCCGTCGGCCAAACCAGCCCAGCGCCACCGCAAGCACCAGCCCGGCCAGTGCTCCCGCGAGATATCGCCCAACGTAATCGGCGCTGGTCTGCGGGGTTCTCGGCGGAGTGGGGGTAGTGGCCGCTGTCAGCACGCTCGATGTGTCGCGTCCGCTGGTGACGTCCTCGATCCAGGACTTGGCGTCGGACAGCGTGGTGATAGCCGCCGTCGGCGAAGGCAGATCCGGGTCACCATTTGCGGTACCGGCGGTTGCGAGGCCTGCGAGCCGCCCGCCGACGAAGAATGGCGCTCCCGAGTCGCCGCCTTGCATAGCAGCGCGCGTGAGGGATTCTGCCTCAAGAATGCCCCCGGCGATCTTCGGCATGACGCCACCCGCTCCATCTGCGGGAATCGCCCCACCACCCATGGCAATGTCTGCGGGAACAGATTCCACGCCCTCCGGGCTGGATGATTCAGTGGCTTTCTTCGCGCCAGACTTCTTGGAAGCCTCTGGTGCAGGTGCACCGGGGATCAGTTCGGAGTTGTCGCCGTGGAGGACCTCCGGGCCGCCCGGAGCCACTTTAACTCCGCCATCGACCTTGCCATCCGATCCAGCGACTCCACCGGCTCCACCTGCACCGCCGTCGCCTCCGTTGCCGCCCGGCGAACCGGAGGCGCCCGGCCCGGTCAAAATCTCCCGCACTCGCATTCGCGCCACAGGAAGCTGACCTTTGCGAGCCATCAGGGAGCTGCTGCTCCAGCCGTACAGGTTCCCCTCGTCGCCGTTCTTGGGCGAACTATCGGCCAACTTCGCCGGCTCGACTCCCTCGACAGGTCGGGTGAGGTGCAAGAGCCCGGCGTCCATAACAGGAGACAGCGACCACGAGTCCGCGTCATACACAGCACCTCCGATGCGCGCCTGCGTGCCCTCATTGGAGACGGATTCCAGGCAGTGGCGGGCCGTCAGCACCCATTGCCGGGCGACAAGCGTACCGGTGCAGTCTCCGAAGTTGCCTACGCGCCCGATCCGCAGCGAGGCCACGGCCCGCGATTCCGCGTTGTCCGCGGCGCGCTCGCCGTATTCCATTGCGCTGGCGGGCGCCATGCATGCGCCGCTCAAAGTTGCAGCAACTGCCGCTACGGCAGCTCCCTTGGTTACAAAATTCTTCATGCTGGTCCTTCCACGGCTCATGCTCGTTCCCCCGAAATCGCTCGGACAGTCTGCGTGACGCAGCGCTCTGCCGCCCCTTGTCCTGCAAACAACGTTTTCGCCGGGCCGTCAGCGAGCTTCTTCCACAGCCATGCGAACACCAGGAACGCCGCGATAAACGCCGCCGCCCACAGGTCCGAGTGCAGCGCCACGTGTGTCTGCCACCAGAAAGCCGATAGCACGTGCAGGATGTACACCGTCAGCGCCATGGAACCCAGCGCGACCAGCGGATTCGTTGCCCGCATACGCTGGCCAATGACCAGGCAGAGATGCAGCACGATAGCGGCAACGGCAACGGACAGCACGATCTCGCCGAGCACGCCCGTGTGGCCGGTGGTGCGCGCCCAGCCGGGTAGGTCCGTCTGGAAGCGTAGGTAAATGCCGATGCCTGCGATGATGAGGCACGCGGTAGTCGTTGCCTTCTTTATGACGCCACCAGCCCCAGTGCCGTCCTTCCCCACGTACACGTCGAAGAGGATCATCCCGGCGATGATGTATGCGACCCACGCGAAGTGAGGGTATGGAAGTGGCAGTTCCAGCGGGGCGTAGCGCCACGTTGCGGCGGCTGTAGCAAGCAGCAGCAGGGCGACTTTCGCAGCTGTGGGCAGTGGAGGAATCCAGGCGGTGGCGAGCATCGTAATGCCCAGCACGACGAGTACCACCTGGATTTCACCACCAACCGGCAGCAGTGCCAGGCCGATGAGCGTGATGATTGCTCCACGTGCAGCAAGCTTCGCTACCGTCTGCAACGTGGTAGCAGCAGTCGCGGCAGTAGCAGCAGAGGCGACGGTAGCAGCAGAGGCGACGGTGGCAGTAGAGGCGGCAGCGGCAGCAGAGGCAACAGTGGCCCTGCGCTTGGCGTTGTTCCAAATAAGCATCATGGTCACGCCCGCGATAACGGCGAACAGTGCTGCCGGGAGTCCGGAGAGCACCACCTTCGCCTGCCACAGCGGATGTCCAAGGTGCAGGTAGATCATTCCGATGATCGCGACTCCGCGGGCGATGTCCAGCCCGAGAATGCGCTGCCGCTTCCCGGGCTCCCGCGCGGCGCTCTTAGAGGTAGGTGTGCTAACCACCCAGCTATCTCCTTTTTAGTTCTCAAATTCTCAAACAAACCGCACTGCGGCAGTCAGCGCGCAGGGTTCGCGCGCCGACCCGCTAAAGCGGAACGATTGTCTTTTTTAATCTCCAATCCTTGAGCCCCACTGCCCCGTCTTTGTGAGCCCCCTGTTAGTTCCTTCTAAGTTTCCGGCAACCTAGCCCCGACCTGCCTGAAACCGTGCCGCTTTCCACGTCTTACGGGTCCCAATGTCCAAAATCTACGAGTTATCAAAAGTAGCAAGTTTGCAGCGGAAAATTGCAACACTCTGACCTGCGCAAACAGAATAGTTATATTCTAAGATATGGAATTTTGGACATCCCCACCCCACCAGCCACACTGGCCCCATGCCGGCCTTCACGCTGCCGCCGGAGCCCCCGCACAGCACCCACCCTGGAGTCCCACGCCGTCCCCGGAGCACAGCACCCGCCCCGGAACCCCAGCACCCCGCAACGCAAAAACCCCGCAGCCAGCGGGTTAACGCTAGCTACGGGGGAAATGGTGCGCCCGGAGGGATTCGAACCCCCAACCTTCTGATCCGTAGTCAGATGCTCTATCCGTTGAGCTACGGGCGCATTGCTAATACCAGAGTCGATATCTACTACCGCTTCCAGTATCACGTTTGT
Source organism: Corynebacterium sp. p3-SID1761 (assembly GCF_055862885.1). Lineage (NCBI taxonomy): Bacteria > Bacillati > Actinomycetota > Actinomycetes > Mycobacteriales > Corynebacteriaceae > Corynebacterium > Corynebacterium sp. p3-SID1761. The sequence continues at coordinate 7,827 of NZ_JBSQBJ010000030.1, forward strand.
GCTGCAAGGTTGCCCTCGCAACGAAGATTTACTCTACACACCACGGACACAAAACAACAAATCCCCACCTCACCAGCAGGAATGTCGCATACTCAGTAGCCGACGGCACCGAGGAAATCGTGCGCCCGGAGGGATTCGAACCCCCAACCTTCTGATCCGTAGTCAGATGCTCTATCCGTTGAGCTACGGGCGCTTGGAAACTTCGACAAAGTGCGTACACGCCGGCACAATCCCAGCGGACCACCACAGGCGCACCACACGCCCCACAACACTGTCCGCAGCTGTTAGCCCCGGAACCTCACCACAAGTAACCGGGCAGCTTTATGGGCAGCTCATGCGCGTAACGCACTCTGTCGAAGTTGCGGAGGCGACAGGATTTGAACCTGCGGTCCCCTAAGGGACAACTCCTTAGCAGGGAGCCCCATTCGGCCGCTCTGGCACGCCTCCGGATGTCGTATCACGGCATACCAATTCAGGTATCCACAATCTCGACCGCATTTAGCCTACACAACCACCCGCTCCCTCCCAAAATCCCCGCGCATTATCCCACCCACTGCGCCCATTACCGCCTATTACACTGTATAGGTATGATTCGCCCCGATCTTTCATCCTTGCCCGCCTACGTCCCCGGTGCTTCGATCCCGAACGCGCTGAAGTTGGCCTCTAACGAGTCTTCGCTGGCTCCGTTGCCTTCTGTGAGTGCTGTTATTAATGACGCCACCTCGCACCTCAACCGCTATCCCGATATGGCTTCGGGCGCTTTGCGGGAGAAGTTGGCGCAGTGGTTGGGGGTGGACCTGGCCAATGTGGCGGTAGGTAACGGCAGTTCCGCCTTGTGCCAGCAGCTGGTGCAGGCTACTTGTCAGGACGGCGATGAGGTGGTGTACGCCTGGCGCTCGTTCGAGGCATACCCGATCCTGTGCAAGATCGCTGGTGCGGTGGGAGTGGGTGTGCCGCTGAAGAGGGGGCGTCATGACCTAGAGGCAATGAGTGAAGCGATCGGCGAGCGCACGCGCTTGGTGTTTGTGTGCAACCCGAACAATCCGACGGGCACGACGGTGGGGCGCGAGGAGTTCCGCGATTTCATGGCGCGTGTGCCGGAGGATGTGACGGTGGTGCTGGATGAGGCGTATGTGGAGTACAACCGGGATGCGGAGTCGCCGGTGGCGCTGGAAGAGCTGCAGCGCTATCCGAACTTGGCGGTGTGCCGGACGTTCTCGAAGGCGTATGGGCTGGCGGGTCTGCGGCTGGGCTATCTGATCGGCCCGGAAGAGCTGGTGGAGGCCGTGAATAAGGTGGGGATTCCTTTCGGTGTGAATGCGTTGGCGCAGGCGGCGGGGGTCGCAAGTGTGGACGCGCAAGCCGAGCTGGCTGCGCGTGTGGATGCGACGGTCGTGGAGCGTGAGCGGGTGGAGGCATACCTGGCGGGGGTCGCTCCGGCTGGCGCTGGTAGTGTCGGCGCGGCGGGCGGGGCTGCGGACGGCGCGGAGGGCTCCGAGCCGCTGACGTATCCGTCGCAGGCGAATTTCGTGTGGCTGAACGCGGGCGAGCGCGCTGAGGCGCTGGATGAGGCGCTGAAGCGCGAGGGCGTGGTGGCGCGGTGTTTCGCCGGTGAGGGCGTGCGTGTGACGGTGACGACGGCGGAGGAGACGGATGTGCTGCTCCGCGCGTTGGATCGTGCATTGCCTGCCGCGGGTCTGGCTGGGGCTGGCACTGAGTCGGCTGGCTCGCAGGCCTCCCCGCAGGCCGATTAGCGCCGTGCATCCGGAGGATCCGACGCGCATCCCTGCCGTGGTGGAGCGCCTGCGCGCGGCGTGGGAGGCTCAGCCTTCGGTGCCGTTTGCGCAATTGTGGGCTCAGTTGGAGTCGGTGGGCGTGGGCTTCAACGCCACCGATGCGGAGCTGGTGGAGGCGTGTGATGAGCTGTTGCGCCGCCATCCTTATTCTTTTGCGCCTGGTGGTGACGCCCCCTCGGCTTCAGCTGCGCCGCGCACTGTGGTGGTGGAGACGGCCGATCCGGGGCCAGTGGTGACGCTTTCCGTGGAGCCAGGGGAGCCACTGGGGTGGGTGGTAGTGCGTGGCCGGCGGACGGAGGCTCAGCCGGTGGTGTGGCGTTGTAGGAAGGTGCGGGCGTGCCGGGCGGGGGCTCCTTTGGTGGTGGAGGATGCGGAGGGGTTTGTGCATCGCCTGGGCGTGGTGGAGCGGTTGACGGCTGCGGGGTTCTCGGTGGCTCCGGAGCACAATGAGGGGGCGCTGGAGGGGTTGCGGCGCGCGGAGTTGGGGGATCGGGTGTTTGTGGTGCGTTTTGAGGATGATTCGTGGGCGTTGGTGGGGCACGCTTTGTGGTGGTTCCAGGTGGGGCGCCGTGCGGTGGATGCGCGGAGGTTGAAGTGGGTGGGGTTTGATTCTGGAATGCCAGGAGCCCCGCTCCTGGTGCGTACACCGGGAGCGGGGCTCGAGGAGTTGCCGCTGGTTGCGGAGGTTTTCCGCGCCAGCTAGGCGGGGGTAGCTAGCCCGGGCGGGCTAGCTTTGGGGGGCTAACTCTGTGGGGTTAGCTCTGGCGGCGGCGCAGTGCCATCAGGGCACCACCCAGAGCCAGGGCGATCACAGACGCACCCAGCGTGATGGCCAGGCCGGATACACCGGTCACAGCCAGGCTGCCACCACGGGAACCAGCCTCGGTGCTCTGAGAAGTAGCACCAGTGCTGCCCTTGCCAGCACTCTGGTTGCCAGCGGCACCGTTGTCAGCGCCCTTACCGGCACCCTGGTCGCCAGCCTTACCCGGCTTAGCACCCTTATCGGCACCCTTGCCCGGCTTACCCGGCTTCTCAGCACCCGGCTTGCCCGGCTTAGCCTCACCCGGCTTGCCCGGAGCAGAGGAGCCAGCGGCACCATCGTGGTTACCCAGCAGAGCACCAATCAGGCCGGAGCCAACAATCGTGCCACCAATGATGGCACCGATCTTGTTCGGATCCTTCACAGAACCAACCGGGCCAC
>NZ_JBSQBJ010000031.1:0-6379 GCF_055862885.1 Corynebacterium sp. p3-SID1761
GATTTATGGCTTGAACAGTACCGTTGCTACCACCTAGGGCTTCCCCTCCCTACGGAACTGAGCTACCCCGAAGAAGACATCTCCTTCAACCAACCACTCATCGCCAACACCGACACCGGCCTGCGCACCCGCACCATCGAACTCGACGAATCCAACAGCCAGCTCGCCGGTCAACACAGCATGACCGTCAACTCTGTTATTGACAGCCCTCTCGAACAAGCAATAACTGCCACCGGAATGGACGCCAACGGCTACATCTGGGAAGGACTATTAAGTCACTGGGCACAACAACACCACGGCAACCTCACTATCGATGCCTCCGCAGAAAACTCAACCATCACCGGCGACAGAAAAATCATCACCGAACTCCGACACTGGCTCACCAAACTAGCCACCAATTCCGACGCCGTCGCCGAAGCCATCAAGAACGCGCAAGCCGACGGAATTGAATTCGACAACTAGCAACCCCACTCCACACGACGCACATGACAAACGTCTTGGGATTGCTCGATGCCGAATGCGTAACTTCATAGGGCTAGTTGAGATCTGCGGCGCTCGACTTGAAGCGTCCTGGGTTTAGTTCCGCTTCTTTTACTACCCCGTACTGACGGGCTGGGTGAGATAGTACTCGGTTTCTATTTCTTGTGGGGTGGCGTAGTCCAATGCTTCGTGAAGCCGCTTAGTGTTCCACCAATGAACCCATCGCAAGGTCGCCAACTCAACTTCTCCCACTGACGTCCACGGGCCCTGAGCATGAATCAGTTCAGCCTTGTAGAGACCGTTGACGGTCTCGGCTAGAGCATTGTCATAAGAATCGCCGACTGTTCCCACACTCGGGCGTATTCCTGACTCAGCTAGCGCGGTGGAATACTTCAGTGACACGTACTGGCTACCCCGATCGCTATGGTGAATTAGCTGGTTTCCATGGATTCGCCCTGCAGTCGTTAACGCATGCTCCAAAGCCTCCATCGGCAGCGCGTCGGTGCGCATTGTCGAGCGTGTAGCAACACCAACAATTTTTCGGCTGAATACATCCACGACAAACGCGGTATAGGCGAATCCTGACAGGGTGCGAACGTAGGTAATGTCGCCCAACCCACAGCCTGCCTGGTGCCTGCGCACGGAAGTTTCGGCGCACAAGGTCCGGGCGATGATCCGGTGCCTTCGGGCTGATCGTTGTTACTGGGGTTCGCCCACGTCTGCGGCCGGAAACACCTGCTAGCTTCATCAGACGTGCGGTCTTGTCGCGACCGATATGAAAACCTTCACGGTTCATCGCGTGCCACATTTTGCGGATGCCGTAGACCGAGAAATTCTCCGCATGCACACGCTGTATCTCTGGGATGAGCAGGCTATCGCTTAAGGCCCTTGCGCTGGGAACACGAGTGGTCGCCTTGCGGTAGCCGCGTGAGGTGATGAATCCACGATCTGCTTGTCGAAGGACACGGCAGATGGCCTCGACCCCAAATTGATCTTTGTACGCGTCTATGTAGGAGATCATGTGGTCGTGGGTCGGTCGAGTTCCGCTGCGAAAAAAGCCGAAGCAGTTTTAAGAATCCCGTTTGCTCGTTTCAGCTCCCGGTTCTCTCGACGCAGACGCCTGAGCTCTTCTTCCATTGTTTCGCTATCTGGCGTTGTGCGGCCGTCTCGTGTGGAGGCACTGTCGCGGTACCAAGCCCGCAACGTGTGGTGGGATACTCCGAGGAGCTCACCGATCTCCGTGTAGGCGCGTTGCCGTGAGCAGGACTCCAGACGGACCATCTCTAAGACTTGATGGACCGCCTTCTCCTTGAATTCGGCGGAATACTTTCTGGGCATAGTGCCAATCCTTCCTTAGCAAAGGTAGGAACTAAACCCAGGACGCTTCAGTGCATATCTGGTTTCGGTTTTACCAGTCGCTTCTGGGTTCGTAGAACACCCAGAACCCGTTGGGGCTAGAGCCTCGGGTAGCGTCCGGGCAAGGGTATGTTGACCACACAGCCTTCTTAGTCGACGTTCTGGGGTTGAAGTGCCACGAGGTTAGCCTCGATGAGCTTAAAGCTGCTGGAGTTCCAGCGAAAGACCGATCAGCTGTGCAAGCCTGGCTCAACGGAAGGAATACCGACGCTTATGTCTACTCCTATATGGACAAAACCGGCAACCAGATGCAGTACATTGGAATGACCAATGATCCTGTTGCTCGGGCAGGCCAGCACGGTAATCGGTTTGGGACCGACATGGAGCGTGCGGATTTGGATCCTACCAAGCTCAGCTCGGGCGCAGATTCGCTGACCCGACGCCAAGCGAGATCCTTTGAAGAGCTTGGAATAGATACGCTACATATGCAGAAGGATGGTGGCCAGTTACTGAATGCTCGACACGAAGTTTCGCCAAAGGGAGTCGCTCCTACGCATGTACGACAGGGCGCCCTCTTGTGGGCTCAGCACATGGTAGATACCGGAGCAGTTAAAGTAATCGGTCTTTAGGCCGAAATATCGGAGATCAATATGTCTTATCAAATCGTATTTTCAGACGCCCACAAATCAGTCCGTCGATTTAACGACATCCACCTTGGCCTCAAAGTAAAGAATGGATATCTCGATGCGTACTTGTTGAGGGCGAAATGGCAAACCGGTTTTGGGTTTCTCATGGGGATACCCTTGACAACTAATAATCTTTCGATTCTTGGGGTTGCGGACAGTGGGAAAGCTTCTACCATGAAAAAAGATGAGAATGAATGGATAATTCCCCCCTTCTGTCTGCAGCATTCATTTCTGGGAAAATACGGCGCGTTTAAGCGAATCGCCAAGCTAGAAACTAAAGACTATGCCTTCGATCCAGATAACACTGCGATTCTAAGTGATGCGGCAGCCTACGATCCAAACACACGACAGTTTGTTCCGAAAGAAGTTTTGGATGGAACAAGTTCAAGTGGACACACAGTGACACTCAACAGAGAAAAATGGTCGATTAAGATGTTCGTGTCAGGTATGGCCGTTCGCGCGGCCAGTGCCGAAGAACGAACTTTGCCATTGGTTCCGCGGACGGTTTTTTCATTGAGAAGCCTAGACCTGTGGATCGAGCAATTCAGATGTTGGTGCCTAGATGCTCCCATACCCACACAGGCAAGCACAGACGAGGATTAACCCGACCTTCTTCCAGACTCCTTACTACCAGTCTCCACCCTAGATCAGGTCGAGTTACTCCAGACCAATACGGCTGGTCGGGTGGTGCAGACGGTGACTAAGCGGTTGGGTAAAAAGCCGTTGGTGCATCAGCTTTTACGCCACCGGGCAGCAGCTTGTGGGCTGTGGTTTAGTGTGGTCGGTTGATCCGACCACTGGTGAGGTGATCGGTCAGGACACTGTTGCTGCTGGTAATGGGTGTGGGGTGACCACCTCGGCTAGGCCGGGTGGCGCAGAGTTTGTATGGGAAGCGGACTTGGGATGGTGGGGTGTCGAGTCCGTTGTTGTTTGCTGGTCAGTACGAGGATGCGGAGTCGGGGTGGATGTATAACCGTTTCCGGTATTACCAGCCGGTGGTGGGTTCGTATAACGCCTAGAACCCGTTGGGGCTAGCGCCTCAGGTGGCGTCCGGGCAGGGCTATGTTGACCACGCAGCCTTGTTGGTCGACGTACTGGGGTTGATGGCGCACTGTCAGAAGGATGCGCTAATTAATGCGAAAGTTGGAACAACTGATGGGGGTCCGGGTGTTTGGGAACGGGTTAACGAGTCTATGTCGGATCGTGCGAGGATGTATCAAGAGACTGTTACGGGTGTTCCTTCCGAAATTGGTTATCGGGTTAACGGTGTAAAATTTGACGGATTTAAGAACGGTACTCTCATTGATGCGAAGGGTCCCGGATATGAGAAATTCCTGAACACTGAAAGAACCAAAACTTTACCATGGTATCGTGGTGGGGACTTGTTGATGAATCAGGCGAGAGCTCAAGTTCGAGCAGCTGGAGACACACCAGTGAAATGGATTGTCGCAGAAGCAGATTTCGCCCAATATTTAAGCGGGCAGTTTATGGAGACAGGTATCCCAATTGACGTCGTCCACCGTCCCTTTGCCCGCAACTAAAGAACGTTAAGCGTGGTTAAAATGTCGAGATTTGGTTTTTACTGGCGGTCCACCCAACACGATTTGCAAGATGACGTGGATCTAGTGCTAGCGGTGCATCGGATTCTCGCGCAAATGGCTCCCCGCTTCGGGGAATGGTGGCTTAAAGGAGATTCTCCCGAACCAAACGACCCCATCGAATTTTCACAACATTGCGTCAGAAAAATTTTAATCGATGGAATGGGTTTTGAGGGAACCGAGCCAGGAGTTCTTAGTGAGCTAGGCACTTCTTTAAGTGGTTGGTCACCGGCCGATCCCCTCGAGACAATGTCGTTTCGATTAAATGTTTGTCCAGACTGGTTCGAAACTAATTTATTTGAAATTGAGTTCTCATCGGATATTACGATAGGAGAATTACCCCTTCCAGAATCTGACTGTATTGAGCTCTTCTCAAAACTTAATGGCGTTCTTAAACCCGATCGTTCAGCTCTGACATCGCCGAAATGGAGTCTCAAATTACGATCCACGTCTAAGGCGAAGAGTGTCGGCTGGTTAACTTTCACTCGGAATAGGGTTCCAGAGCAAAAGTTTTCTCCCAATTTTGCCCACGTCATTCAGGCTAGCGAGGGTTCCCTTGTGAAATTGTGCTCCCCACCGGGCGAGATCACAATAGCAGATCTGCAACTCGTGCAAGACGCCATCGAAAATTAGTGACGCCGCCGATCGTACTATCGGTTGCTCTTGTCATCTTATTGCCACCGGTTCCCTGATTTCCTTCTATTTTTTAATTTAGTTACTGATCCCTGGTTCACCTAGATATTGCAGGGTTAGAAACCTAAATGCTTCCGCGCAGCACACCGAGACGTATTCAAGAAGATTCTCTTTTGCAAAGGCTTGGAGTAGGAACTACTCCACAGGGGGCAAAAGGACCTGACGTAACGTTCGAACTGCCAGATTCCAAGCAGATCATGTGGATGGATTGTACTACTAAAAAGGCGTGGCCTCGTCATTACAATAGCTATGGCGCGGTAGAAGGTGTGGGTGAGAACTTGCACCAAGCACTTTACAGCGACACAGGGTACGCTAGCATTAGGGATCTCAAGGGTAAAGTCTTTTGATTGAGAAGTCGTGAATTTTAAAGAACGATGGCGTCAATCTTTGGGAGAGGAAAACGCTATCCTGCGTACGCCTCCTCAAGGCGTGGTGAATGGAAGGAAAGACTTTCGGGGTTTCTCATGGAAAGAGACGAGTCCGACCACCTCATTCCTGCGCTGTAGGGAATTAGTTTAAAACGTTGATCTTTCCTACTCGGATAAAGATGCTTGGTGCTTTACTAGAATTTCTTTGGAAAATTTTTACCTCAATAGTGCCCACCTTTCAATTATCCGTTTGCTGGATTCGACCATTAAGAATTGCCAGTTCATTGCGTGCGATGTAGCCGGTCAAGGCTCAGCAATCTTTGCTAAGTCGCATCTGATTGATACCGTCTTTGATGCCTGTCGCGGTAACGATACACGGCTTACCTTGGTAGCAAGTGCGCATGGTTCGCGGTTCATCGACTTGGACATCCGTGACGTTGGTGATAGAGAGCCCGTCAAAGCCCCCCTCATTACTGAATGCTTTTCTCGGGTACCTTGCAAGATTGGTTTCTACCTCAAGGCCGTGGTGCCCAGCAGTTTTACAAGTGTGATATTAGCCGAGCAGAACTGAAATATGTTAGCTTCCCGGGAGTCAATTTTGATCATGTTACTTCCTCGAAACGTATTTCTCCCTTCGTAATAGCCGATTGGGAGCAACATGAACCCCGTTTACGCGATGCTGTCTCGAAAGCTATAACGGAAAGAGATAGGGAAGCCAGCCTAGCTGGCCGTGCGATAAGTCGTATTCTCAAAAAGGAGCCGGAAGCGGCCTATTGGATCAAGAATCGGTGGGATCGTGTGACCTGGCGTGTGATCTAGCAGGTGCACCACAGGAACTGATCAACACCACCACCGGAACCGTAGAAGGCCGGGCCATGCAGACCCTGTACGGCACACGCACCTGGTCTGGTCGGTGTACCAGCCCGTTGTTGTTTGCCGGTCAGTACGAGGACGCGGAATCAGGGTGGGCGTACAACCGCTTCCGTTACTACAGTCCCACCCTGGGTGCTTACAACGCCCAAGCCCCACTCGGACTTGCCCCACGCCTCGCCTCAGCACAGGGGTCTGTTGACCACGCAGCACACTGGTTCGACTACCTCGGACTGCAATGCCACCAAGTCACGGTAAAAGAACTTCAATCCATGCCTGAATTCCAAAAGCTCGGCCTATCCACAGACGAAGCCACCGACGTAGCCAA
>NZ_JBSQBJ010000032.1:0-5560 GCF_055862885.1 Corynebacterium sp. p3-SID1761
GGTAGGCTTAGCTTCCGGGTTCGGAAAGGGACCGGGCGTGACCCCACCGCTAACAACCACCGACAAACCACAATCAGAACAAAACACACACCCAACCAAACCCCAGGGTTCGCTGGTGTGTAGTGCCGTTCCAGACACTGCATAACAAACGCGAGTACACAACCCTTGCGACAATCCGAAATCGTCTTAGCCACAACCACAAACGTGGTTCAATGTGTTGAACATCGGCCAATTAGTACCGGTCACCTCCATCACTCACATGACTTCCAGATCCGGCCTATCAACCCCATAATCTATAGGGAACCTCAAAAGAAACCTCATCTCAGAACAGGCTTCCCGCTTAGATGCTTTCAGCGGTTATCCCTCCCATACGTAGCCAACCAGCCATGCCACGGGCGTGACAACTGGCCCACCAGAGGTATGTCCGTCCCGGTCCTCTCGTACTAGGGACAGCCTTCTTCAAGTTTCAACGCGCACGGCGGATAGAGACCGAACTGTCTCACGACGTTCTAAACCCAGCTCGCGTGCCGCTTTAATGGGCGAACAGCCCAACCCTTGGGACCTACTCCAGCCCCAGGATGCGACGAGCCGACATCGAGGTGCCAAACCATCCCGTCGATATGGACTCTTGGGGAAGATCAGCCTGTTATCCCCGGGGTACCTTTTATCCGTTGAGCGACACCGCTTCCACAAGCCGGTGCCGGATCACTAGTCCCTACTTTCGTACCTGCTCGACCTGTCAGTCTCACAGTCAAGCTCCCTTGTGCACTTACACTCAACACCTGATTGCCAACCAGGCTGAGGGAACCTTTGGGCGCCTCCGTTACACTTTGGGAGGCAACCGCCCCAGTTAAACTACCCACCAGGCACTGTCCCTAACCCGGATCACGGGCCGAGGTTCAGATGCCCAATCCGATCAGAGTGGTATTTCACCAACGACTCCACAACCACTAGCGTGACCGCTTCACAGTCTCCCACCTATCCTACACAAACCGAACCGAACACCAATACCAAGCTATAGTGAAGGTCCCGGGGTCTTTTCGTCCTGCCGCGCGTAACGAGCATCTTTACTCGTACTGCAATTTCACCGGGCCTGTGGTTGAGACAGCAGGGAAGTCGTTACGCCATTCGTGCAGGTCGGAACTTACCCGACAAGGAATTTCGCTACCTTAGGATGGTTATAGTTACCACCGCCGTTTACTGGGGCTTAAATTCTCCGCTTCGGACAAACGTCCTAACAGGTCCTCTTAACCTTCCAGCACCGGGCAGGCGTCAGTCCGTATACATCGACTTAAAGTCTTCGCACGGACCTGTGTTTTTAGTAAACAGTCGCTTCCCTCTATTCTCTGCGACCACCACCAGCTCAACACGTCGTTCACCAGTAGTGGCACCCCTTCTCCCGAAGTTACGGGGCCATTTTGCCGAATTCCTTAACCACAGTTCACCCGAACGCCTTAGTATTCTCTACCTGACCACCTGTGTCGGTTTACGGTACGGGCCGTACATGCACTCACTAGAGGCTTTTCTCGACAGCATAGGATCACCAACATCCCCACAACGGGTACGCATCACGCCTCACCCTACATGCAGGACGGATTTACCAATTCCTGCGGGCCACACGCTTACACCACAATCCAATAAGTGGCTTGGCTACCTTCCTGCGTCACCCCATCGCTTGGCTACTACCAGATCAGGTCCTACGCATCCACACACCACACACACAAAAGTGCATGCAGCATACTTCAGGGCAGTTAGTATCACTGATTCACCATTGGTCGCACACACACGGGTACGGGAATATCAACCCGTTAACCATCGACTACGCCTGTCGGCCTCGCCTTAGGACCCGACTCACCCTGGGAAGATTAGCTTGACCCAGGAACCCTTAGTCATCCGGCGGATACGTTTCACACGCATCATTCGCTACTCATGCCTGCATTCTCACTCGCATAACCTCCACCACACGGTCACCCGGCAGCTTCAACGATCACACGACGCTCCCCTACCAACCCAACAAAGTTGAGTTCCGCGGTTTCGGCGGTGTACTTGAGCCCCACTACATTGTCGGCGCAGAACCACTCGACCAGTGAGCTATTACGCACTCTTTCAAGGATGGCTGCTTCTAAGCCAACCTCCTGGCTGTCTTCGCGATCCCACATCCTTTTCCACTTAGCACACTCTTAGGGGCCTTAACCGGCGATCTGGGCTGTTTCCCTCTCGACTAACGAAGCTTATCCCCCGCAGTCTCACTGCCGCGCTCTGACTTACCGGCATTCGGAGTTTGGCTGACGTCGCTAAGATGATAGTCCCGCTCAACCAACCAGTAGCTCTACCTCCGGCAAGAAACACACGACGCTGCACCTAAATGCATTTCGGGGAGAACCAGCTATCACGGAGTTTGATTGGCCTTTCACCCCTACCCACAACTCATCCCCTCAGTTTTCAACCTAAGTGGGTTCGCGCCTCCACAGCCTCTTACAGCTGCTTCACACTGGCCATGGGTAGATCACCCCGCTTCGGGTCCAGGACATGCCACTAAAAACACCCTCATTAGGATTCGGTTTCCCTACGGCTACCCCACATAACGGGTTAACCTCGCGACATGCCGCTGACTCGCAGGCTCATTCTTCAAAAGGCACGCCATCACCCAAAAGGCTCTGACGGCTTGTAGGCACACGGTTTCAGGTACTATTTCACTCCCCTCCCGGGGTACTTTTCACCATTCCCTCACGGTACTCATACACTATCGGTCACAATAAGTATTCAGGCTTACCGGGCGGTCCCGGCAGATTCACAGCAGATTCCACGAGCCCGCTGCTACTCGGGTATCACATCAACCCCAACACCACATGCTTTCACGTACCGGACTCTCACCGTCTACGGCAGGCCATTCCAAACCACTTCCGCTAACACACAATGCTAAGGCGCGGCATGGCAGCACCGCACAACACAACCCCACAACCCCACACACGCAACCCCTGCCAGGTATCACACGCATGCAGTTTAGCCAAAATCCACGTTCGCTCGCCGCTACTAGCAGAATCATTATTATTTTCTTCTCCTACGGGTACTGAGATGTTTCACTTCCCCGCGTTACCACCACACAAACTATGAATTCATCCATGCAGCGACCACACACAACTGTGGCCAGGTTTCCCCATTCGGACACCCTCGGATCAACGCTCGATTGACAACTCCCCGAGGACTATCGCGGCCTTCCACGTCCTTCATCGGCTTATCATGCCCAAGGCATCCACCGTGCGCCCTTCACAGACAACACAAAATACTAAGACACCCACACACCAACAACCCACACCACAACAGTGCAGACCATCAGCGCGTGAACACAATGATTTCAAACAAAAATCACAAAAAAGAAGATACTCGCGTCCACTATACAGTTCTCAAACAACACAACACCCAAAACAACACAATCACCACTACCGGCAACCACATCACTTCAGGGCGCTCACACAAGGAACAAAATAGATTGTCCCAGACACCCAACAGCCATGACAAACCAAAAACACCTTTGCTAACCCAACCCAAAAAACAGTGCCAACCCCAACACACGCACACTCTTAAACAAACAATGCGACACGATCCAACAACCAACAACCACAACAAAAATGGTTGAACCGGTTACCTATTCACCCAGAAACAAAAATAAACAAAAATACTCCTTAGAAAGGAGGTGATCCAGCCGCACCTTCCGGTACGGCTACCTTGTTACGACTTCGTCCCAATCGCCAATCCCACCTTCGACAGCTCCCTAACAAGTTTGGGCCACTGGCTTCGGGTGTTACCAACTTTCATGACGTGACGGGCGGTGTGTACAAGGCCCGGGAACGTATTCACCGCAGCGTTGCTGATCTGCGATTACTAGCGACTCCGACTTCATGGAGTCGAGTTGCAGACTCCAATCCGAACTGAGACCGGCTTTAAGGGATTAGCTCCACCTCACGGTATCGCAACCCACTGTACCGACCATTGTAGCATGTGTGAAGCCCTGGACATAAGGGGCATGATGATTTGACGTCATCCCCACCTTCCTCCGAGTTAACCCCGGCAGTCTCTCGCGAGTCCCCACCATAACGTGCTGGCAACACAAGACAAGGGTTGCGCTCGTTGCGGGACTTAACCCAACATCTCACGACACGAGCTGACGACAACCATGCACCACCTGTACACCAGCCACAAGGGAAACTACATCTCTGCAGCGATCCGGTGTATGTCAAGCCCAGGTAAGGTTCTTCGCGTTGCATCGAATTAATCCACATGCTCCGCCGCTTGTGCGGGCCCCCGTCAATTCCTTTGAGTTTTAGCCTTGCGGCCGTACTCCCCAGGCGGGGCGCTTAATGCGTTAGCTACGGCACGGGAATCGTAAATAAAACCCCCACACCTAGCGCCCACCGTTTACGGCATGGACTACCAGGGTATCTAATCCTGTTCGCTACCCATGCTTTCGCTCCTCAGCGTCAGTAACTGCCCAGAGACCTGCCTTCGCCATCGGTGTTCCTCCTGATATCTGCGCATTTCACCGCTACACCAGGAATTCCAGTCTCCCCTACAGCACTCTAGTTATGCCCGTATCGCCTGCACGCCCGAAGTTAAGCCCCGGGATTTCACAGACGACGCGACAAACCACCTACGAGCTCTTTACGCCCAGTAATTCCGGACAACGCTCGCACCCTACGTATTACCGCGGCTGCTGGCACGTAGTTAGCCGGTGCTTCTTATCCAGGTACCGTCACCAAAAGGCTTCTTCCCTAGCGAAAGGAGTTTACAACCCGAAGGCCTTCATCCCCCACGCGGCGTCGCTGCATCAGGCTTGCGCCCATTGTGCAATATTCCCCACTGCTGCCTCCCGTAGGAGTCTGGGCCGTGTCTCAGTCCCAATGTGGCCGTACACCCTCTCAGGCCGGCTACCCGTCGTCGCCTTGGTAGGCCATTACCCCACCAACAAGCTGATAGGCCGCGGGCTCATCTTGCACCGAAAAACTTTCCACCACACACACTAAAGCATGGTCCTATCCGGTATTAGACCCAGTTTCCCAGGCTTATCCCGAAGTGCAAGGCAGATCACCCACGTGTTACTCACCCGTTCGCCACTCGAGTACCTCTGCAAGCAGAGGCCTTTCCGTTCGACTTGCATGTGTTAAGCACGCCGCCAGCGTTCGTCCTGAGCCAGGATCAAACTCTCCATAAAAATGTCATCAGACACAGGCGAGCCTGAAAACCAGGCAAACAAAAAACAAAATTACTGACAAAAGAATTGAAAAAAGGATAAATAAATCACATCAACCAACACCAACAAAACATTGCTGGTCATCGACCGACACAACATACATCCACCACTTCAATCAAACTCTTATCAGCCCAACGCGCACCCACAAAAGGCACCACGCTGGGATACGCACATTACATAACGTGGAGACGTTAACACCACGCTGGCGTAACCACCATCAACCCATAATCCATATGAGCCAACGAGAAGCTGAAACAAGTCACAAAGCAAAAGACATACAATGCATCAGAATCAACACAAAGGTTGGTCAAC
>NZ_JBSQBJ010000033.1:0-3877 GCF_055862885.1 Corynebacterium sp. p3-SID1761
ACGAACTCCGACACTGGCTCACCAAACTAGCCACCAATTCCGACGCCGTCGCCGAAGCCATCAAGAACGCGCAAGCCGACGGAATTGAATTCGACAACTAGCAACCCCACTCCACACGACGCACATGACAAACGTCTTGGGATTGCTCGATGCCGAATGCGTAACTTCACAAGGCCAGTTGAGATCTGCGCGGCGCTCGACTCGCCCACGAACTCCTCGACACCACCCTCCCGCCCGACATCCCCGCAGAAATCGAGGCAACTTACCGAGCACTCGCCTAGCCCGGGAAAGACGACCCCACCACCGCCTGCCGCGCAACCACGCGCACCACACGGTAAAAAGGGGACGCAAGCAGTACGCGACATCAGCAAGCGAAGAACTAGCCCTCTGATACGGAGAACACCAATGGCAAAACAATTGACCTTTCTCGATGACCAGTTTGCGGAATTAGGCTATAAGCGCAAGTACACCCAGGAGGCATGCTGGTTCAAAGAACTATCAAAAGGACTCATCTTCTACATCTATGGCGGAGTTGACCGTTCAATTGCAGGCCTTGACGATGTCGGCTTCGCCTACGGCGCGAGTGCTAAGCCCCTTACCCAACTCGACCATTCTTTACTGAAAAACAGTTCCGTCCGAGGCAGCGGAACCGTCGAAACACGCGCCAGCATCATGAGCCAACGAAAAGCCATCATCGAATGGGCCTACAGCAGCCAAGAAGTCGAAACTGATACCTTCGGCCCGAAGTGGCAACAACTCGCCGACAAAATCTTCACCGACGTCCCCCACCTCGAAGCAATGATCAACGTCGAGGACTACCGCCCACTCCTCGACGACAGACGCAGCCCATTCACCTGGTTCAACAACGATTTATCGAAAGTTTACGCGGCGCTTCACGTCGGCGACTTCGGCACCGCCCGCGACATCGCCCACAGCCTCACCCCAGAACAATTCAACCTAAGGAGGCGTCCACCACAACCCGGTAAATGGAGCGACGTAGAAGAACTCGAACATCTTCGTCAAGGTGTTGACGAATACATCGCCAAACACAGCTAACCCCAAACGACATCAACGAAGGACACCCCATGAGCTTCGACATCATGATCATCGAACCGACCACCGTACCCACCTCTACCCACGCTGCCTTCATGACCTGGTACGAAGAGACCACGGAATGGAACGACGATCGCGACTATTCCACTACCGAAGGCTCCACCGACGCTATTGCAGCGTTTTACAACGCCATCACTAAACACTTCCCTGACCTCAACGCCGCCGACGACCTCGACGATGAAGACGATGAAGACGCTGAAGACGAGATCGATGATGACACAGCCGCCGACTACACCATCGGCGACGATTTCCTCTACATCAGCTTCGCCTACGCCGTCGCCGAAGACGCAGCACAACGCTGCCTCGAACTCGCCAAAGCCAACAACCTCGCCTTCATTGACATCAGCGGCACCACCACCATCCACTTCCCCGACGGCAGCACACTCACCCAATAGCCAACTGCCAGCCACAACAATCTCCTGAATCAATGCCCGAGGACAACCACGTCACTCGGGCATTACCGCAGTCACCTCAAAAAACTCTGAAAGCAGGCCCACTTCAATCAGGTGACCCCGAGTGTGTATATGTCGACCACGCAGCACACTGGGTAGATGTGCTCGGGCTGATGTCTCATGTTGTTAGGAACAACAGGAAGATTGGCAATCAGGCGAGAGATGATTTAGCGAAACTACTTCCTGGCGCAAAAACTGAGAAGTACTTTGACGCTGGAATCACAGGTTCGAGAGGAGAAACGGGAAAGAGGTTCGTCGATGTTTTCGAACCCGAAATGATGATTGGACATGAACAGAAGACCGGAAAGGTTGGAGCGTCACGATTCATTCGCCACCAGGTAGACAGAGACGTTGCACTCTTCAAACGTGGAGACCTCAGCGAAGTTCAATGGCACAGAGATCCAAAATTTGAACAATTAGGTTTCACCGGAGATAGCTTGCAGGATAAGCAATTCACCAAACCCATGCAGGACTATCTCACTTAAAATAATTTCAAATGGTCCGACGTTGACAACGCGTTCATCATTGGAAGATAAAAATGGAGATGTTCTATGGACGTAAATATTGATACTTTCCTGCAGAGCTACAAGCTCTTTCCCACCAATTTTATTGGAAAAAAGCTTGAAGATCTCACCAAGGAAGAGCTAGCATCATTTACAAAAACATTTATCGATCTTGAAGCTGAGCGCTTTTCAATAATCAGTTCATCGCTGTGCGGACAATTACCGTTTAACACATCGGAGGAAAAAGTAGTAACGGTAGCAACGTTGATTGCCGCATCTCGCCAGACTGATGGTGACTCATCTTCAGCTACAACACTGAGCCTTTGCTATGACTTCGCTTGCGCGGTCCGCTCCTATCTACATTCCATCGACCCCGAGATTGACTGGCGATACCAGCTTAAGTATCCACGAGCGGTGTCTTATGCTAAGCCCGTCATCGCCAGGAAGAATTTTAGTGGCGCTGGATTCATTGATGCACGGGTCACCGCCCACGGCGGAGCCAATTACGCCTTTCAGCACAACCAAGACATCAAAGATGAAATCCTCAATATGATCACAAAGCAAATGAAGGGACACTTCGGAATAGAGTTCGAGTATTAACCATCAATTGGTAACGCCATCGCGAATCAAATGCGCCTGTTCAGTTTTAATAAGCCTAATGTTTTTCGTTTCAATGATCTACACATAAATTCCCATGTCAGTTAGGTTTGGCCACTTGCACATTCTGCCTTTGGTCTTAAATGACTCACTCACACAACCTCCTTCAAGTTGGTTCAATTTCTACAAGGGCAGATGAGCGTCAGTACCTCTAATCAGTAGCCACCCGTGCATAAAGCGAACACTTTGGGCCGGCTAGGCGTTGAACATAAAGAGGCCAGTGAGCGCTCCTCGTCCATCACTTCTACTACGCCACCGATGAACAACCCATCGGCTTTAGCTCAAGTGATGCTCCAGGTGTTCGCTATCGCTACACCTACGACGGTCTCGGCCGACGTGTTGCCAAAGACACCATCAACACCACCACCGGAACCGTAGAAGGCCGGACCGTGCAAACCCTCTACGGCAAACGCACATGGCATGGTCGGTGCACCAGCCCGTTGTTGTTTGCCGGCCAGTACGAGGATGTGGAATCCGGGTGGGCGTACAACCGCTTCCGCTACTACAACCCAGCCTTGGGTGCCTACAACGCCCAAGACCCACTCGGGCTCGCACCACGCCTCGCCTCGGCACAAGGCTACGTCGACCACGCAGCACACTGGGTCGACGCGCTCGGGCTAAAGGGTTGCTGGGTTAACGCAAACAAGGTTAAAGA
Organism: Corynebacterium sp. p3-SID1761; assembly: GCF_055862885.1. NCBI lineage: Bacteria > Bacillati > Actinomycetota > Actinomycetes > Mycobacteriales > Corynebacteriaceae > Corynebacterium > Corynebacterium sp. p3-SID1761. The sequence continues at coordinate 3,381 of NZ_JBSQBJ010000033.1, forward strand.
CCACTACGTGTACCATTACGTTAATGGAGGAAAGACTACATATGTAGGAATAACCAAGCATCCAAGGATGAGGGCAATCCAACACGCGATAACGCACCCGACCACACGTCCTAAAGGTGGAATGCGCATCCTTAATGAAGACAACCTGTTAGGAAAATACGAAGCGCGTGGCGTCGAACAGCACCTCATCGAACGCTTAAGAATGTCAAATCCTCCAAAAGTCACACAAGCCGAATATAAAGATCTCGGACTAGAGAATGGTGTGCTCGAAAACAAAATAAATAGCATGAGCAAGAACCATAGGTTCTACGATCAGGGAACTAAATTCGGAAAAGAATGGATAGAAAATAATTATAAACATATAAAATAAGGAGTTAACTTGTTAAAATTTTCTTTAGACAGCCCTAAAGGCAGCCGCCCTAAAGCTGGACAGCTCTACCTAATGAAAACCACCCTCGGTTACATCCCTGTTGGCGTCACCTCCACCGAAGCATTCT
>NZ_JBSQBJ010000034.1:0-3402 GCF_055862885.1 Corynebacterium sp. p3-SID1761
ATAGAGCCCATGCCTTGCTCGAAACACTCCACTAACTGCTCGCGCTGAATTTCACTCAGCGAACTTCGTGCTCTCAATGAAAACTACTCCCCACTAGTCGGTAACTGATTTCTCAGTCCAACTAATGGGGAGCAGCTCACATAGCGGGGCTGTGTTCATTTCTGACTCATTTGCGCCCGCTAGTACAAGGGGAGTGCGGTCGCATGTGCGAATGATCGCGCGTTAGAGCTCCTTGGCGATGCGTGCAACGTGGCCGGTGGCCTTCACGTTGTACTTCGCCACGGCGATCTTGCCTTCCTCGTCGATGACGAACGTGGAGCGGATCACGCCCTGAACAACCTTCCCGTAGTTCTTCTTCTCCCCAAATGCGCCATAGGCTTTCATGACGGACTTGTCGGCGTCGGACAGAAGGGGGAAGCTCAGCTCGTACTTATCGCGGAACTTCTCCAGGGCTTCTACCTTGTCGGGAGAAATGCCGACTACATCGACACCCTGACCGTTGAGCTCGGTGAGGGAATCGCGGAAATCACAGGCCTCGGTGGTGCAGCCGGGAGTATCAGCCTTGGGGTAGAAGTACACGATCACCTTGCGGCCCGTGTAGTCCGCCAGGTTCACGTTCTTGCCGGAATCGCTGGGCAGAGAAAACTCTGGAGCCTTGTCGCCGACCTGCAGTCGGGTGGGCTCGTTTGCGGTGGAATTGCTGTTCTCAGTCATGCACCCCACCCTAGCGAAAGCGTTGACGGGCTGGATCATTTACAATGTTCAGGTAGCAATTAAACGTTCGAAAAAGGGAGAAACTTCCGTGGCCCGTAGCATCGATGCCATCCAGCGCGACATTGAACGCACCCGCAGCCAGCTGGGACGGACGCTGGAGGAGCTGTCCGTCCGTGCAGATCCGAAGAACCTGGCGGATGACGCTCGTGGTCAGGCCGTGAACACCCTCAAGGAGCCAAAGGTGCAGATGATCATCGGTGGCGTTGTCGCCGGTGTTGCACTGTTGACCGCCCTGGCTATTGGATCCAAGCGCAAGGAAAAGAAGCAGATCAAGGAGATCCAGCGCCTGCTGGCTGCTACCCGCTAAGCGGGCAGCGTTGCTTAATCTGGCGCTGCCCAGTCCTAAGAAGCTGGCCACGCTTGGTCTACTGACCATAGTTTCGATCGGTGCAGGTTTCGCCTGCGAAGCGGTGGGGGTTCCTGCCGCGTGGATTTTTTCTTTCCTGATCGTCTTCGGCATTTATGCCATTTTCAGCGACCGGCAGGTCAGCCCGCCCAAGAAGGCGATGATCCCCTCCCAGGTGATCATCGCCCTTTTGTGTTCCTCGCCTCTGACGACTATCAACGTCGGCACCATTGCCTCCTATGTCGGGCCCACCGCCATGTCGCTGGTGGTTACGCTGGCGGTGTGCCTGTTGGCCTCCTGGCTGTTGGTGCGCATTCACCGGGTCGGCCCGGCCACCTCCGTCCTGGCCACACTCGCAGGCGGGGCCAGCGCGATGGTGATGCTCTCCCGCGAGCTGAATGCGGACACACGCTTTGTCACCCTGACGCAGTACCTGCGCGTATCCATTATCGTCTTGACCCTGCCCGGGCTGGTCACCCTGCTTTCCCAAGTCGGGGGCGACGGAGCAGACGCGGCGGAGGGGGCGTCAACAAGAAAAGAAAGCCTCCTCGACGGCCTACAGACGAACTGGCAAGGCGTGGTCGGTGCGGTGGTCGTGGGGCTGACTGTGTGGGCGTTTACGCGCCTGACTGCCCGCTGGTTCAGCATTAGTTCGCCGTACCTGCTGCTCAGCATTGCTTTCGCCATGATCGGCGTGATGGTCTTCAGCGTGCCGCACGAGTTCATTGCGCCGAACGGGCTGCTGGAGAAGCTGGCCTATGCGCTCGTCGGCGTGCAGGCCGGCGGCACTCTGACAAAGGGCGCGCTACGGCAGTTCGTGAAGGCTCTGCCCGTCATTCTGGGGGTGATCGCCCTAATGATCGCCAGCTCTATCGGCACGGCCTTCGCCATCGCGGGATTATGGGACTTCAAGGTTTTGGACGCCTACCTGGCCACCGTGCCTGGCGGCATCTACGCAGTCCTCGCATTCGCGCACGACGCGGGCAGCCAGCCGATCGTCACGGTCATTCAAGTAATGCGCATGATCGCCATGTTGGTGGTGGGCGCCTACGCGCCGCAGATCATTCGGCTGGTGTTTGGTCCGGGCGCGGCAGACGGGCGGCCGGAGCCGCGTGAGACGCAGCGCCAGGGGTAGTAAGTCCTAGGGGTCTAGTGGTTAGTGCTGGGCGGGGGAGAGTGAGGCGGCGTCCGCAAGAATTTCCATAGACCGCAGGGATTCCCCGGTCGACGGCGACTGCAGCGAGACCATGAGCTCGTCGGCTTGGGCGTGAGTACGGAACTCCTCGAGGTAACGACGGACGACGTCGCGCGTGCCGACGGCGGAGTAGCGCAACATATCCAGGATCTGCTGGCCGGCGGGGGAATCAATGAGCATGTCCAGTTCCGCTTCCGTAAGGCTGCGGCCACGACCCGCCATGACGCGCACGCGGTTGCGGCAGACCTGGCGCCACTGCTCATCGGCCTCTTCTTGGGAATCAGCGGCGGTGACGTTTACGGCGGCAATGACATAAGGTTCCGGGTGGCGTTCCGAGGGTTGGTAGTTGTCTCGGTAGACCTGCACGGCCTGCGTGAGAGCGGCGGGCGCAAAATGGCTGGCGAAGCTGTAAGGCAGGCCCAGGTGTGCAGCTAGCTGTGCGCCGAATAGGGAGGAACCCAGGATGTACAGCGGCACATTAGTGCCCATGCCGGGGACGGCTACAACACCGGGGATCTTGGACTCGCCGTTGAGGTAGCCGTTGAGTTCGGCGACGTCTTGCGGGAAGGTCTCCGCCGCGGAAGGCTCGCGGCGCAGAGCACGGAGGGTCATTTGGTCGGTGCCGGGGGCGCGGCCGAGGCCGAGATCAATGCGGTCCGGGTGGAGCTCTGCGAGGGTGCCGAACTGCTCGGCGATGACGAGCGGGGCGTGGTTCGGGAGCATGACGCCACCGGCGCCCAAGTTAATCGTGGAGGTCTTAGCCGCAATGTGTGCAATGAGGACGGCGGGCGAGGAGCTGGCGATGGATTTCATGTTGTGGTGCTCTGAGTACCAGATGCGCTTGAAACCGAGCTTCTCGGCTTGCTGGGCCCACTGGACGGAGCGGTTGAATGCGTCGGCGGGGCGCTCGCCCTTGTAGACGGTGGCGAAGTCCAGCAGGCTCAGCGGGGAAAGGGAGTTCTCGTGTGCCGTCGTGTCCGTCATAGTGGTTTGGATGCCTCCTTGGTGTGAGCCTGCTATAGGTTTTTGCGGTTCTTTTACACACGATAACCACCGTGGTGGGGCGGTTATTCCGCTGGCGTTGGTC
>NZ_JBSQBJ010000035.1:0-2317 GCF_055862885.1 Corynebacterium sp. p3-SID1761
TTAGCTACATCTAGGGGGTGCTCATTCTCGCACCCCCTGCAAGTTATATCCCGTCTCTGAGGCTGTTAACGGAGCCTTGGGGCGGGGTTTTTCTCTTTGACTGGTGCAGAATAGATGCTGGTTAAGAGCCCGGGTTACTTGTTATGAGAGTAGCGACGGGCTTTAGCCCGATTGCCACAGTCCTTCATCGAGCACCACTGCCTCCGCAGGCCGTTAGAGCGATCCTCGAAGAGAATTCCACAACGCTCGTGGCCGCATATCTTCAATCGCTGCCGGTCATTAGTTCCGAAAAGTGCAACCGCGTCGGCAGCGACAAAACCTAATGCCTGCTCCAGCTCAAGATTCTTGGCCAGTGTCTTCCTAAGATCCGACTCTTCACTGTGAAGCAGATGCGGAGAGAAGGATTGAGTATCCAACTGAAGTAAAGGTCGCCTAGTGGACCATTCGTTGAGTACATCGATTGTGGAATTTAACTCGAATGAGGAGAGCGTATTCATGCCGAGGCTATGCTCTGCCAAAAGTAGAACTGCCTCGCGAAGCGCCGTAACGCTTTCCTGATCAATCGGCATTGGAGTTTCCACAAGCTCAGGAAGTTCGCGGGCCCAAGACGTTGCTCGGCGAGCTTGGTTAAGCCAGCTGGCGAAGTTAGAACGATCGCCGAGAAGGTCGACCGTAGGATGCAGCGGATCTTTACGGCGCCGAAGGGTATTCGCAAAGTCAAGAGCAGGCCGCTCGCCATAAAACACAAAAGAAAGCTGGCGAAGCTGGTTTGTGGATGAAGTATTCATAAAATCTACAGTACCTCTTGAACTAACCCCCTGAGGGGGTTAGTGTTGGAGTATGACACGTCGCACACTTCCTCTGGCTTTGTATGTGTTTCCGTTGGTGGCTGGATTCATGCTGCCGAACCTCGCGACCCCGCTGATGGAACTGTGGCGTGCGGATATTGGCTTCTCTGCAGGGACACTGACGCTCATCTTCATCATGTACCTTGGAGGGCTCGCGCCAGCCTTCTTGTTGGCACCGGGGCTCAGTGATAGTTGGGGAAGGAAGCGTACGCAGCAAGTGGCTGTGGTGCTCGGTATTATTTCCTGTCTCTTTTACGTCTTTGCAGACAGTATTCCAATACTTCTACTGGCTCGGATTCTCACTGGTCTGTGCTCCGGAGCCCTCTTGGTGCTAGGGCCATCTGCTGTGCAAAGTATGGCTAGTAAGGATGAATCCTCTAAAGCTACGCTCACGGCTACGTTAGGTATTGCAATAGGGTTGGCCGCCGGGCCCCTGTTTGCGGGCGTGATTGCGCAGTTGGCTCCATGGCCGACGAAGACGGTTTTCGTTCTTATGGCTCTCCTTCTCACAATATCGCTGGTAGTGATCGGAACAGAGCTGGAGACGGAGCGTAAGCCCAGGAGAGACTTGTTGCCCCACAAGGGGCTGGGGAAGAAAGACAAGCGTGTTGTTCTTGCTGGTCTTGGGGCTTTTGGTCCGGGAATGACGGCTGCTGGAATTGTTTTGGCACTGTCTCCAACACTTCTCAACGGAATTAGTGAAACAAGCGGCCCCCTGGGTGCTGGCCTGATTGCAGGAGGTATGTATGCGGTTAGCCCGATCGCGCAGAGTCTAGTCCGTCGACTCCACAGTCTTGCGCACATCAGATTCTCTATGGTGCTAATCGCGTTGGCGATGTGCATCTTTGGCGCAGCAATGACGCAACAGAGCTTATGGTTCCTGATTCTAAGCGCGGTACTTATAGGTGCAGGGCAAGGGATTAGTAATTTGGGCAGCTTTGGACTGATCCATCAAGAGGTTGACGAAGATTCGGTGCCTGGAGCAACAGCACTTTTGAGTTTGGGTACGTATGCCGCTGCGAGTGTTGTTCCTCTGGCAGGTGGGTACCTCATCGATCTAACCGGATTGTCGATTGCAAGCCTATGCATGGCGTTAGGAGTGGTTCTAATGGTTGCGGTGGGGTCTGTGTTTGCCCGGCAGAGCTATATTGACCAAACAAGGAGTGCCTAAAATGAAGATTGGCATTGTAGGGGCAGGAATTGCTGGCCTTGCGCTGGCTAACCTCTTGGATCATGCAAGAGACGAAATCCAACTGATTGACAGTGGATTTGCGAAGGATTATCGCGTCTCAGAATTATTTTGGCCGGCCCGTTTGTTTCGAACGGCGCCTGTCAGTGAGGAGATGATTCTGAATTATGTAGCCAACAATATTCTTGGTATGCGCCGATTTTACTAGATGATTTCTCGAGAGGACTATTCTACATTGATTTCTAATTCCGCTATTTCTCAAGGTGCCGAGAGCGTAACT
>NZ_JBSQBJ010000036.1:0-1459 GCF_055862885.1 Corynebacterium sp. p3-SID1761
AGTAGTTTCTTAGGCGTGCCTAGGAGCCGGCCAGGGTGTGCTGGTCGGCTTCGTCTTTGGGCTTTATGCGGCGACGGGGCGTGGCGGGATTTCGCGGAAGAACTCCTTGTTTTTCAGCATCGCGTAGATGACATTGCATCGGCGTCGTGCCAGGCAGATGACTGCTGCGTTGTGGCGTTTTCCTTCAGCACGTTTGCGTTCGTAATACCGCCGTGACGGTTCGTGGCTGCGGATAACCGCGAATGCGGAGTAGAACAAGGCGTTTTTCAGTCGTTTATTGCCTGACCGTGCCGGGAACTCACCTCTGATCGACGAACCGGATCGTCTAGTCACGGGTGCTATTCCAGCATAAGCAGCTAAGTGGCCAGCACTATCGAAGTCGGAGCCATCACCGATCGCAAGGAGGATCTGCGCTGCGGTCTTGATGCCGACTCCGGGCATACTCATCAAGACCTCACAAAGAGGGAAATCAGCGAGCATCTCTTCAACCTGCTCAGCAATGGTGTTTCGTTGCTCTTTGAGGGCCTTGATGTTTGCAGCCAGTTGAGGAATTACTAACTCGGCGGCATCGCTTCCAGGCACGGTGACTGTTTGAGCTTTCAGCGCTGCAAAAATGTCGTCTACCAGCGGGGTGGGGTCTTTACGTGTGTGCTTGATCATCCAGTTCAACACTCGTTGGTATCCGGCTCTTTTTAGCCCCTGCGGCCCCTTGTAATGGATCAATAATTCCAGGATCGGCGTGCGAGTCAGGGTGCTACCAGCAAAAACTCGTTCCAGGCTGGGGTAGATCTGGGTGAGGATACTGCGAAGCCGATTGACAGTGCGAGTGCAATCGCGGGCGATGTCATCATCGAAGCCGGACAGCATCTTTAGGGCGGAGAGTACCTCATCATTGCGGTCGACGGCACGTAGCGTGTGGGGCATTGTGCGGGCGGTGTCGGCGATGATGAATGCGTCGCGTTTGTCTGTTTTTGCACGTCCGGGATAGAGATCTGCAGCTTTGCGCATCGCAAGACCTGGCAGGTATCCGACTTCGCAACTGCAGTCCCGGGCTACAGCAATCGGTAGTGCGCCGATGGTGTTGGGTTGGTCGACGATTACGAGTACGGTGCCAAGCTTTTGTAGCTGGTGAAAAACGCCTGCTAGTTCGGATTCGAGTTGAGGCAACGGTTTGTCGAAGACCTTGTTGCCATCACGGTCTAAGGCGCAGGCGTGGTGTTCAGATTTGCCGACGTCTAGACCAAGGAATATGTCGATGGAATGCTCCGGAGACATGATGAGCTCCTAGAAAACGAGATGGGTATGGCGTTGTTCCAGTCGCTGGTGTCATGACCTTCGTTGCAAGCACCCACGTTACAAAGAGACCTAGTTTGAAACTGGCCGTGTCCCTATCAGCTGTCATCGAAAGTCCTGGAACCCGGCGGCAACACCCCCCGGATTATGGAAACTACAGGGCAGG
>NZ_JBSQBJ010000037.1:0-1304 GCF_055862885.1 Corynebacterium sp. p3-SID1761
TGAAGCGTCCTGGTTTTCGTTCCGCTTATTTAACGCCCAACGTTTGAGCGCCTGATCGTTGATAGTAGGCGTTCTCCATCTCCTGTGGAGTGATATATCCCAGGGATTGATGAAGTCGCTGGTTGTTCCACCAGTGCACCCAGCGAAGGGTGGCGATCTCGACTTCACCGACCGATGTCCACGGCCGGTGGGGATAAATCAGCTCTGTTTTGTAGAGCCCGTTGACCGTTTCAGCCAACGCGTTGTCATAGGAGTCGCCAACGGTGCCGACAGATGGATCGACACCCGCCAAGGCGAGCGCTTCACCGTAACGGATCGACACATATTGCGAGCCGCGGTCACTGTGGTGGACAAGCCCTTCTGAGCGAAGATCACCAGCGTGATACAGGGCGTGCTCAAAGGCCTCCAGCGGAAGTTCATCGGTACGCATGCTCGCCCGAGTCGCCACACCGACGATCTTCCTGGAGTACACATCGGTGATAAACGCGGTGTAGGCAAAACCAGACAAGGTGCGCACATAGGTGATGTCAGCGACCCACAACCGGTGCGGTGCGGGGGCAGTGAAGTCACGGTTGACCAGGTCAGGGCGGCCATCCGGCACGTTGGCCCGAAGCGTTGTCATCGGTGTGCGGCCACGCCTGCGGCCTTGAATGCCAGCTTGCTTCATCAAACGCGCGGTCTGATCACGACCGATGTTCCAGCCGGCGCGCTGCATAGCCTTCCACATCTTGCGGACCCCGTAGACGCTGAAGTTGTCCTCGTAGACCCTCACCAGTTCAGGAATGAGCAGCGCATCTGACAAACTCCTCGCCGATGGCGCTCGTGTTTTCGCTGCTCGGTAGCCACGAGAGGTGATGAACCCACATTCTGTCTCTTTCAATGTGCGACAGATAGCCTCGACCCCGAAGCGATCGCGATACGCATCGATGTATTCGATCATCTTCTGGTGGGACGGTCGAGTTCCGCCGCGAAAAAAGCTGACGCGGTTTTCAAGATCTCATTAGCCCTGCGTAGCTCCTTAATCTCTTTCCGGAGCCGCTTCAATTCGTCAGCCGTTGACTCGCCGGCGCCAATCTCAACATCGGACGAGGCCATATTCGGCTTCAACCAGTCGTTGAGCGTGTGCGCTGGAATGCCGAGCTTTTCACCGATCTCTACGGCTGCACCCCATTTCGAGCACCCTTCGAGCTCAACGAGGTCCTCAGCCAAACGCACTGCCTTGGCCTTGAACTCGTCACTGTACTTCCTTGGCATGATTCCAATCCTTCCCTAGAAATGATCGGAACTAAACCCAGGACGCTTCA
>NZ_JBSQBJ010000038.1:0-1260 GCF_055862885.1 Corynebacterium sp. p3-SID1761
TTTGGATGCCGAGGTTGTGTTGGTAGCTGGTGTCGATGGCGGTGTCGTATTCTGCTGGTGCACCGATGTCATTGGTAGTGGCTGTGGTGTTGTGGGTGATCAGGTCTGTTGCTGTGGAAAGTGCGTCTTGACCCCATCGTTGGTCCCTGGCGATCTTGACCGGATCGTCAGGGACTTCTGTATGTAGATACAGCCACCAATCCATCACTGTGCGTTGATGCGGTAGTGATAGTCCGCGGTGTCTGCGGGCTAGTTCTTTTATGGGGGCGTTGATGCCACCTTCGAGGCTGTTTGTTGTTGCTGCAAGGTTGTCGGGGTCGATGGTTGTTGGTGGGGGTTGCAGGTAGGTAAACAGCAGGTCTCTGCGGTGCAGAGATAGCAATGATTGATAGGCCGCTCGGACGCGTTGGTGGGTGTAGACCTTGGTGTAGGCGCCGGTAGCAGGGTCTTTGATGGTGGTTTTCTCGTTCATCCATTCCCGGTAGGTGTGGTCGAATTCGTGCAGGTGGGCGACCCATGTGGATGCTTGGTCAAGGTCGGTGATGCGAGTGAGTTTCAGGGCTAGGCGGTAGAGGGTTTTGCCGGCATCGGTGCGGGGGTTGCTGGTGGTGTGGCGGCGGACTGTTCGTTGGGCGTGGACGAGGCAGCGTTGGATGCGTGTTGTTGGCCAGCAGTGGTGGATGGCTGATTGGGCACCTTGTCCGCCGTCTGTGACTGCGATTAGTGGTGCGGCAATGGGGCGTAGGAGTTCGGTGTAGGCGGCGGTGGTTTCGTGTCTGGCCCAGGTCCAGTTGATGACGTGGGTTTTACTGGCTGCGATCAGGAGGCATCCGGACTTTAGATAGGTCGCGTCGAGGAAGATTTGGTCATGGATGCGGAATGAGTCGATGGTGGGTGTGGGGATGATCCACCAGCACCATCGGAATCGGTGGTGCATGGTTTGCCTGGTTACGCCATGGTGTGCGGCGAAGGTGGTTAGAGATTGGGTGCCGGTGGCCCATTGGATGAACAAAGCCATGGTGGCGGTATTTTTGTTGTGGGTTTGGGTGTTGCGGGTAAAGGAGTGTCCGCAGTGGGTGCAGCGCCAACGGGTGGTTGATTTGCTGGTGGTGCCGTTTTTCTTTGTGTTGTTGCCGCATAGTGGGCAGCTGGGGCGGTTGGTGGTCATCCTTTAATCCAACCGGTGTGCGGTTAGCACAAATGTGGCCGGAGGTGCGGGATGGTGTGGGTAATAGCTTTCGGGGAGCTATTCTTTGGTGA
>NZ_JBSQBJ010000039.1:0-1241 GCF_055862885.1 Corynebacterium sp. p3-SID1761
TGATTCCGATATTGCATCGGGGTCAGGCCCTTGAGTCGTTGTTGGACGCGTTCGGTGTTGTACCACCCGATGTACTCGTCGATCGCTTGGTTGAACTCTGCGACCGTGTCGAAGACTTCACCGTGGTACATCTCGGTTTTCAAGTGCCCGAAGAAGTTCTCCATGACCGCGTTGTCGTAACAGTTGGCTTTACGCGACATCGACTGAACACCGCCGTTGTCACCGATCAGATCGCGCCAGGAGGCGTGCTGGTACTGGAAGCCTTGGTCAGTGTGCATCATCCACCCGGGTTCAGGCGCACTCGCCGCGATCGCCTTGGACAAAGAATCGGTGGTCAACGCTGTCGACGGTGATGTAGCCACGGTGTGGGCGACGATTGAGCGGTCGAACAGGTCCATCACCGGCGACAAATACACTTTGCGGCCTTGGACCCTGAACTCGGTGACGTCGCTGACAAAGACGGTGTTTGGCTGATCCGGGGTGAACTTGCGGTCAAGTTTGTTGTCAGCGATGTGGCTGATCGTCCCGGTGTAGGAAACATAAGGTCTACGTTGGCGGATCTTGGCTCGAATGCCCATCTCACGCATGAGTTTGTAGACGAGTTTGTGGTTGACCACCCACCCCTGGTTACGCAGGTCAAGTAGCACTCGTCGATAGCCGTAGCGATGCTTGTTACGTTCAAAACTTGCCCGGATCGCGTCTTTGAGCTCGGCGTGCTTATCTGGCTGGCCGAGGCGTTTCTGGTGGTAGAAGAACGTCGACCGTGGGATACCTGCTGCCTCTAGGAGGTACTCCAAGCGGTGGTGCGACTTGAGGATGACAATCGCCTGGACTTTCAGGCGCGTCCCTGATTCCTCAAGTCCCGCAATTTTTTTAGATAAGCGTTTTCCGCTTCCAATCGCGCGATCCGGCGCCGCAGCTTCTCCTCTTCGGTCAGCGGCTTTGGCACAGCCGAGCCTTTGGGTCTGCCCTTCGGCTTCGGTTTTAACGCCTCATCGCCACCGTTACGCCATTGCCGCGACCAATAACTGACCAGCTGATCTGACGACAGGCCAAACTCACGCGCAAGATCCATCTTTGTCTCGCCGGCAAGATAGCGTTGGACAACTTCCTTCTTGACCTCGAACGAGTACTGCTGCTTAATCGGTTTCTCCACAAGACATAGCCTGCCATGCAGCTTAAACCGACGACAGAGCATACGGGCGGCATACTTGGAGACACCAAGGGCATTGGCAGCGGCT
>NZ_JBSQBJ010000040.1:0-936 GCF_055862885.1 Corynebacterium sp. p3-SID1761
TTGGCTCAATGGAAGAAATACAGACTCTTACCTTTACTCATACCCGACTCCCAACAGAAACGAAATGCAATATATTGGTATGAGCAATGATCCGGCGCGGCGAGCCATTGAGCATGGGAAAATATTCTCTACGGAGATGGAAATTGCTGATATCGACACAAACTTGCTCAGCACAGACGCCGACTCGTTCACAAGGCGTCAAGCTCGCGCTTTCGAACAGGCCGCAATCGACTCCAAGGGCCTCGACAATTTGGCCAACGCTCGAAACGAAATCGGCAGCGCACCACCTGCCCATGTAAAAAATGGTGCTGTAGCCTGGGCAAACGGCATGATCAAAAAGGGCGCAATCACGATCCCGTTCTTCTAATACCGAAAGGACAATCAATGCCTTACCTAATGACATTCGACGAGTCGATGAAGGCCATCCGTGTTTCCGACAACACCATCCTGTCTATGCCAACATCTCACGGAGCTGTCGAAGTTCAGGTCCACAAAAGTAAATACCGCGACCAAGCTGCATCGCTTACTTCAGTTCCTCACAATTCGCAAAATCTCGCCGCGCTCGGCCTGCCCAGTGTTCAAACACCGTCCGGCATACACAGCGAGTGGATTATTCCTCCCTTTGCTCTTCTAAAGAGCGCCTTTACCAAAGGCGGACCCTTCGTACGCTTAGGCAATCTCACCCCTGCGTCTTCTTGGAATGAACGTACAACCAATATTCTGCGCGACTCATCGCCCATTTACCGACCTGACTTGTGCGCGTTCGTCCCCCGCGAATTTACGGGTTCCATTCCTACTGGCACCCCGGACGCCGCTATCGACAAAGCACAATGGACCCTAAAGATGTGGATCAAGTCAGTATCCACACGTTCGGCCGATGCAAATGAGCGAAAACTTCTTTCTGTTCCATGGACGCTATACTCAGTCGGCCACCTA
>NZ_JBSQBJ010000041.1:0-933 GCF_055862885.1 Corynebacterium sp. p3-SID1761
CTGGCTTAATGGAAGAAACACAGACTCTTACCTTTACTCATACCCGACGCCCAACGGTGCAGACATGAATTACATTGGGATGAGCAACGACCCCTCTCGTCGAGCACTCGAACATGGCTCAAGATTTGGAACCTCCATGGCTGAGGCCAAAATCAATACGGGCTTGCTAAGCACAAATGCCGACTCGTTCACAAGGCGTCAAGCTCGCGCTTTCGAACAGGCCGCAATCGACTCCAAGGGCCTCGACAATTTGGCCAACGCTCGAAACGAAATCGGCAGCACACCACCTGCCCACGTAAAGGATGGTGCTGTAGCCTGGCCAAACGGCATGATCAATAAAGACGCCATCACGATCCCGTTCCTCTAGAAGCCAAAGGAGTAGCAATGCCATACCTAATGACATTCAACGAGTCAATGAAAGCCATCCGCGTTGCCGACAACACCATCCTGTCGATGCCAACACCTCATGGCGACATCAAGGTTCACGTGTATCTTGCACAGTTCCGAGCTCACCCGGCATCGCTCGTAAGCGTTCCGTACACCCCTGACAATCTTCGCACTCTCGGCCTGTCTTCTTCCGAAAGCGCAACTAAGCACTCCAGTAAGTGGATTGTTCCGCCCTTTCCTCTACTTCGAAACGCCTTTTCAAAAGGCGGCCCGTTTGTGCGGGGAGGCAAGCTTGATGGGGAACGTTGGTCTGAAGAAGACACCAATATTCTTGTCAGCGACGTAATCGTCTACCGCCCTGACCTGTGTAGCTTCGTTCCCAGCAAATTTGATGAAGCAATTAAGACTGGTACTCCGCGTACCGAAATTGACCGTTCCGCATGGGACTTGAAAGTCTGGGTCAAAACAGTGTGCACACGCGAAGCGGTTGGCAATGAACGAGATCGGCTACCTGTTGCATGGACCCTTTCCCCAGTCGGCCATCTG
>NZ_JBSQBJ010000042.1:0-758 GCF_055862885.1 Corynebacterium sp. p3-SID1761
GCCGGCGGCCTTCAGGTTGCCAAGACCCTTTACGACTTCGTGAACACCGAGGTACTTCCTGTCATTGGCAAGGATTCCGCCGAGGAGCAGGAGAAGTTCTGGGATGGCTTCGGCAAGATCGTCGAGGAGTACACCCCGCGTAACCGCGAGCTGCTGGCTTTCCGTGACGAGCTGCAGGAGAAGATGGATGCCTGGTATGAGGAGCACAAGGGTGCTCAGGATCCGGAGGAGTACAAGGCCTTCCTGAAGGAGATCGGCTACCTGGTCGACGAGCCGGGCGATTTCGAGATTAAGACCCAGAACATTGACCCGGAGGTTGGAACCACCGGCGGTCCGCAGCTGGTTGTGCCGATCCTGAACGCCCGCTTCGCGCTGAACGCGGCGAACGCCCGCTGGGGTTCTCTGTACGACGCCCTCTACGGCACCGACGCCATCTCCGAGGAGAACGGCCAGGAAAAGGGCACCGGCTACAACAAGGTTCGCGGCGACAAGGTCATCGAGTGGGGCCGCGAGTTCCTGGACCGCGTAGTACCCCTGGAGTCCGGCTCCCACAAGGACGTCACCAAGTACGCCGTCGAGTCCGGCCAGTTCACCGCCACCATCGACGGCAATGACGTTCACCTGCGCAACCCGGAGGTCTACGCAGGCTTCGGCGGCGACAAGGCTAACCCGACCGACATTCTGCTGTACAACAACGGTCTGTACATTGACATTCAGATCGATCCGGAGTCCCCGATCGGCAAGACCGACAAGGCCGG
>NZ_JBSQBJ010000043.1:0-751 GCF_055862885.1 Corynebacterium sp. p3-SID1761
CGACTTACCCGGCAGACCGTGCACCAGACCAGCATCCACATTGTTGTCCTCGTAAGCCAGCTTCCACGGTGCGGCCTGCAGGTCTGCCTTACGCACCATCGGACCAGCCAACATAGAGGTGTGGATCTCATCACCAGTGCGATCCAGGAAGCCGGTGTTAATAAACGCCAGGCGCTCCTTGACCTGCGCGATGCAGGCATCCAGGTTGGCAGTGGTGCGACGCTCCTCATCCATCACACCAACCTTCAGGGTGAACCGCTCCAGACCCAGCAGATCCTCCACCGCACCGAACAAGTCGTTGGTGAACGCAACCTCCTCCGGGCCGTGCTGCTTCGGCTTCACGATGTAGATGGAACCGTTGCGGGAGTTACGACGCGGGTTGTTCTCATCCAGACCCGGGATCGCAGCAGCAGAGGTGATGACGGCATCCATGATGCCCTCAAAGATCTCCTCACCGTTCTGATCCAGGATCGCCGGATTCTGCATCAGGTGGCCAACATTACGCACGAACAGCAGAGAACGACCGTGCAGACGCAGCTCCTGACCATCGCGGGAGGTAAACACGCGGTCCTCGTTCAGCTTACGAGTGAAGGTTCGCCCCGACTTGGTAATAGTTTTTGTCAGATTACCAACATTTAGCCCAAGCCAGTTGCGATAACCCAGAGTTTTATCCTCTGCATCCACAGCTGCCACTGAGTCTTCGAAATCGATAATTGTCGTCACTGCGGATTCAAGGTTCAGGTCCTTCACA
>NZ_JBSQBJ010000044.1:0-751 GCF_055862885.1 Corynebacterium sp. p3-SID1761
CGTCAAGGATCTGAACCTTGAGTCCGCAATCTCCACCATCATGGACTTCGAGGACTCCGTCGCCGCTGTCGACGCAACCGACAAGACCCTGGGCTACCGCAACTGGCTGGGTCTGAACACCGGCAACCTCACCGAGGAAGTGGAGAAGGGTGGCAAGACCTTCACCCGTAAGCTGAACGAGGACCGCGTGTTTACCTCCCGTGATGGTGAGGAGCTGCGTCTGCACGGCCGTTCCCTGCTGTTCGTGCGTAACGTTGGCCACCTGATGCAGAATCCGGCGATCTTGGATCAGAACGGTGAGGAGATCTTTGAGGGCATCATGGATGCCGTCATCACCTCTGCTGCTGCGATCCCGGGTCTGGATGAGAACAACCCGCGTCGTAACTCCCGCAACGGTTCGATCTACATTGTGAAGCCGAAGCAGCACGGCCCGGATGAGGTTGCGTTCACCAACGACTTGTTCGGTGCGGTGGAGGATCTGCTGGGTCTGGAGCGCTTCACCCTGAAGGTCGGTGTGATGGATGAGGAGCGTCGCACCACTGCCAACCTGGACGCCTGCATCGCGCAGGTCAAGGAACGCCTGGCGTTTATTAACACCGGCTTCCTGGATCGCACTGGTGATGAGATCCACACCTCTATGTTGGCTGGTCCGATGGTGCGTAAGGCGGATCTGCAGGCCGCACCGTGGAAGCTGGCTTACGAGGACAATAACGTTGATGCTGGTCTGGTGCACGGTCTGCCGGGTAAGGCA
>NZ_JBSQBJ010000045.1:0-663 GCF_055862885.1 Corynebacterium sp. p3-SID1761
TTAGGCGATGCCGTTCTTTTCCTTGAACTCCAAACGACGGGCGTGCAGGATCGGCTCAGTGTAACCAGCCGGCTGCTCCAGACCCTTAAACACCAAATCCTTAGCAGCCTGGAAAGCCACAGACTCATCAAAGTTCGGAGCCATGTTGCGGTAGTTCGCGTCACCAGCGTTCTGCTCATCCACCTTCGCAGCCATACGCTGCAAAGACTCCAGAACCTGATCCTCAGTCACCACACCGTGCTTCAGCCAGTTAGCCAAGTGCTGCGAGTTAATACGGCAGGTAGCGCGATCCTCCATCAGATCGATGTCGTGGATATCCGGAATCTTGGAGCAACCAACACCCTGCTCCACCCAGCGAACCACATAACCCAGGATGGACTGGGAGTTGTTATCGATCTCCTCGGCGATCTCCTCGGCAGACCAGTCAGCGGACTCCGCCACCGGAATGGTCAGGATGTCACCCAGAGTCTCGCGGCGCCCCTCGGTGCGCAGCTTGTCCTGCACCTCGAAGACATCCACCTCGTGGTAGTGGGTTGCGTGCAGCGTTGCACCCGTCGGGGACGGAACCCACGCAGTAGACGCGCCCTCCTTCGGCTGGCCAATCTTCTGCGCCAGCATGTCCGCCATCAGCTCGGTCTTGGCCCACATACCCTTACCGATCTG